>JAUQWQ010000121.1 GCA_030835085.1 Ignavibacteria bacterium | reverse complement strand
TACACTGAAGTTTCCGGGATAAATGAAAGGGATTCAGTAATACTTCGAGTGGTTAATGAGCTTAGTGTGGATATTCCGGCTTCATATACTGAGTACTGGAAGTCATTTTATGACGGAATAAGGTATTACCCTGAGTCACACCCTTTAAGCAAGACGTTTACACTATTCAATGCCGTACCGGGAACAAAGTATTACCTGCAGGTTTACGGAATTTTGAATACCGGACTGATAAATATTGCAGTATCCAGGCCTGCAATAACCTACATGCTTGTGAGGTAATAAAAATGAAAAAGAACTAAACAGATGATTATGGAAATTTTAAATAACCCTTTAGTTACTGAAGTTATTAAATGGCTGATACTTTTATCTGCGGGCTTGATACTGCAGCAGCTTAGGCGGATATTGAAACGGCTTACGCTGGTTGAGTACAAGCTTCAGGCAACAGACTATGCCCTGGAAAAAAGCTTTAAGAACGGGTATGAAATTCACCGTGATGCGAAGTTAAGGGAATTATTGAAGTCAGATAATTTTGTAAATAAATAAAAAGGCAAAAGTCAAAAGGCAAAAAGCAAAAATAGTTTAGCCATGCATCTAAAAAATAAACAAACAGGAGGTATTTAAAAAATGGAATTAACAACATCACCGGTTTCTGTGAACATACACAGGGAAACCGACGTACTGGGACTTGCCCGTGCGGAAAAGAAAAAGGATTACTGGCAAAGGGTCACAAAGGGTATTCTGCCTGTACCGGCGGGTCAGACTATTGAATATGCCGAAGAACGGTTCATTTACTGGCTGAAGCAGGTAGAGAAATACCGGGAAAGAATTGAAAAGCATATTAATGATTATGAGAAGATAAAGGATCCGGTTGGATTTTTAGCGTGGATTGCGGGAGTGGTTGAGACGATTAGGAACATTATAGCATTGATCACGAGAAACGTGTGATAATGTAAAACGTCAAACGTGAAACGTCAAACCTTTCCTCGCCAGAGCTCGTTAAGGCAGGCGTAAAAGGAAATAAACAAAAAATTTAAACTTTTAAATAAAACCAATTATGCAGAATATAATAGAAGAATACTTAGGTAAAAACTGGCGCACAACGCTTTGGGGCGGAATTATGATGGCAGCACTTGCCATAAACCAAGCGCCAACAGTGATTGATTTCCTCCCCGATAACATTGAAGCATGGGTAAGAGGGATTTCGGGTCTTATAGTAATTGCATCAGGAATGAAGTTTGTTGTTGAAGCAAAAGATAAAAATAGTGTATAGTTTATAATTGATAGTTGATAATTAGATTTTCTGCCTTTGGGCTGCCAAAATTAATCTTTCTCGAAAAAGAAAGATCACACAGTCCTTACGGAATATTAAATTAAAACATTAATTGTATTTCAGGACCCTTGCTTTATAAAATAAGCAGGCACATACCAAAATAACTTACATGAACACATCTAAAACTTCGATATGGTCCAAAGGCAGATTTAATTTTTAGAAAGGAAATATATTATGGATCCTTCGGTTCAACAACAGGTAAATAAAGAATACTTCATAAATAACTATCACAGGATATTTGGCAAAAAGCTGAGTGCGGCTAAACAGAAAAATATATTTACAATTATTGATGCATTTGCAAATGATAGTGAGATGAAGAGTCTGCGCTGGCTTGCATACATACTTGCAACAAGTATGCATGAATCAAACGATACATTCGCCCCGGTGGTTGAAGGCTACTGGATAAAACCCGAGAGCAAAAGAGTCAGCGCTTTATACAGCTATTACACAAAAAATAATCCGGGGGCATTAAGTACAATTTTCCCAAACGGCAAATCGGGCACAGCATATTATGGCAGAGGAAGAGTTGTGCAGCTTACTCATGATTTTAACTATAAGCTTGCATCGCTAAAAATATATGGTGACCTCAGGCTCTTTAACGACCCTGATATGATAATCAGCGATGCCGCATGTGATATGGCGGTTACTTTCCGCGGAATGCGTGAAGGGTGGTTCACCGGCCATAGACTTGAGCAGTATTTTCCTTTGGGCAGCAGCAAAGCAAACTGGCGAGGAGCTAGGAAGATCATAAACGGGCTCGATAAAGCTAATCTGATTGCAGGATATGCTATGAAGTTTTATGATTTATTAGAGTGGGAATGAAAACCCTTTGTAAGAGAATAAAAATACTATATTAATACCTCTTTCCCCTTGAATTTTTCTTCCATAATTATCAAATTATCTAAAACCATAAATCTACATACCGGATTTTTCCTGAAAACCGTTTGAGAGGCTAGCCATGAAAAAACTTCATCCGTTTATTTCATTTCTCACAGCAGCATTGGTGCTGCTTATCACAGCCAAAACTGTTGGGCAGAACTGCACATATACATGGACTCAGCAGAACTCCGGTTTTGCGGGTCAGCTTACAACTGTAAAGGCAGTAAATGAGCTTACCTGCTGGGCAGCCGGCGCAGGTGCAGTTGTATTCCGCACAACTGATGGCGGCGCAACATGGCTGAATGCGAATCCAAACCCCGGAGTAGTTACGGGAATGTCAAACAGCATTGATGCCATTGACGGCAATACAGCATGGCTTACTTCAACAAACGCAGGAAGCACTTTCATTTATAAGACCACAAACGGCGGAGCACTGTGGCAGCAGGTTTTTACTTCCATACAGACAAGAATATTCGGATTAAAAATGACAAGCACATCAAACGGATATGCCTTCGGTGACCCCATATCAAATGTGTGGCAGCTATTACTTACTACAAATGGTGGTTTGAACTGGCAGCTTTCACAAAACGCACCCCCTGCTACCAATATCGAAACCTGCCTTCCGGGCAGTTTCCAGGTATCCATGCCGAACATTTGGTGGGGAACAAGCATAACTACAGTATACCGCTCAACAAACGGCGGTGTGAGTTTCACCTCGCATGAAGCGAATGTCTCAGGGATATACATATTGGCAATACATTATAATTCAGCAGGCACCGGATTTTCCGCAAGCATATCAATGTCAAAATCAACTAACGGAGGAGTAAGCTATTCTTCTCTCCCGGCACCCGGCGCGGGCAATATTGAATCAATCCAGGGTGAAGGCGAAAATTTCTGGTTCATCCGCGGAACCGGTATTTACCATTCCACAAACAGCGGCGGTTCATGGCAGCAGGTTCATACCGCGGCTCAAACTCTTTCGCACATGGATTTCCCCGATGGCTTGACAGACTGCCAAATGGGCTGGGCTGTCGGGCTTGGCGGCGGGATATATAAAATGACAGGAAGCCTTGTTGGCACCGGGAATAACCAGAACGAAGTTCCTGAAACTTATCTGCTTAAACAGAATTATCCGAATCCGTTCAACCCGGAAACGGTAATTGAATTTACTGTTCCAAAGAACACAATTGCTGAACTGAAGATCTTCGATGCAATTGGTAATGAGATATCAGTACTTGAAAGCGGGAATCTGAACGCAGGAAGTTATAGATATAAATTATCCTCCGGAGGACTTTCAAGCGGAATATATTTTTACACATTAAAAACTCCTGATTTTACAGAGACTAAAAAAATGTTGATAATAAAATAATTACTTCAAATCGTTAGATTGAAGCACAAAACTTCTATTGCATTTAAATGAATTTTCACTGAACTTTCGCGGAAATTAAATTAAAGGATATACTATTGATAAAAATTCCCGTTTTAGCAGTGATAATGTTAATTGCTGCAAATACCTTTGCGCAGGATAATTACAACATAAATTCACGCAACAGCGAAAAAGACTTTGCCCTTAAGAATAAAATAAGGTCCAAAAGCATTTATGAATACCGCTATTCCAAAGAGCAGGACGGTGTACTTGCTGATAGCGGCTACAAATCATTTTATTATGGATATGATGATCGAGGGAACATGACCGAATATTCAAAATTCCATGTGTTCACAGATCTGACAATAAAGGAATTTTACCAATACGGCAAAAGTGACAGGATCATTCAGACCAACAGGTACAATTCAAAGAATGATATCATTGAAATGATAAGTTACAAGTATAACAAAAAAGGTCAACTGAAAAGTGAACTGCATGAAGCATACTACAACTCCGTGCGGGTTGGGGTTTACTTTACCATACTTGCCAGCGTAACGGAAAACGAGCTCTTTGGCAGAGTACAGGATGAGCTTGCCATTGAACCAAGGCTTGAAAGTTATACGATAATTGTAAATATCACAGATCCTGAAGAACAGAACCAATATATAGTAATTGGTGATGAAACTGATCCGACAAGTCCAAGGTATTGGTGGAGCCAGTTAAGCATGGCCACACAAAAAGAACTGCTTGCATACCAGGGTCCGAACAGGAAAGAACACGAGTATGTAAGCAAATTCATCAATGAAGTGAAATTCAGTTATGATAAATCCGGGAATCTTACAAAACGAGAAGTATATAATACATCCGGTAATGCAATTGAAAAGGAATCTTTTAAGTATGACATTTCGGGTAGAAGGACCTCCTACACAAAGTACAATGAAGAGGGAAAAGCTGTGACCATGGAAACTTACAGTTACGACAGTTCAGGCAGGCTTATTGAATCAGCGGGAGTTGAGCCCGGCGGAAGCGTAACCGGAAGGCTCAGCATAATCTATGATGAGGGCGGTAATATCAAAGAAAAAATATGGTACAACAGATTTGGCGAAATTAACGGGAAATATGTTTACGTGTATGCAGGAAATATGCTGAAAGAAGAAATAAAATACCGCGGAGAAAATGAAAAAGAAAGCTTTAACACTTATGGATATGATGAGCATAATAAACTGATTGATATAGTGAAGTTCGATATAAACGACAAGAAAGAAAGACTGATAAAATATGTTTATGAAATTTATTAAGATAATTGCACCGAACAATTGAACAATCCTGATTTCACAACTGCAGATAGCTACTTTGATCTTATTACTGCAATCCCCGCATAAATTACACACTGCGTTACCAATTCCCCCAAAGTAAGCAAAATTGCCCGTAGTGTAGTCATTATCCTACAATTATATTCGCAATATCCTACAATTTAACTTGCTTTTAAATTTATCTTTTACAATCTTAAATCATTCCAATATGAGTTTTGAGGTTCCATTTACTTTTTGAATAGTATCTGTCAGTTAATTTTTAATATGCAGCAACATTCAAATAATATTTTTTAACTAAATGAACCAACACATGAAAACACATTTTCTATTTAAGAAAAGGAATGTTTTTGCATTATTGGTATTCCTGCTTGCAATTACTTCCACAACTTTTTCACAACTCCCCGATCTTCTTTATTACAAATTCGAAAGAAACCCAACGCCGTTGACAGTTGTAAACTGCGGAAACGTTGGTACACCAATTGCACCAATGACAGGGTTAACTCTGACTTCCGGGGGACAGTATGACAGTTGTATTACCGGTTCAGGCGTAACCGGAGCCGGGGTTGTAACAGGCTGGAATAACAGCCTTGGCACCTCCAGCTGGACTATCGGGATGTGGGTAGATATTCCGACAACAACTTTTGGTTATCTCTTTGGCGATGGTGCAGGGTCATTCAGATGTTTTAATAACGGAGCCGCAGGTACAAATGCAATTACTCTGCGTGGAACCGGGATAACCAATGTAAATGTAACGGGATTTGCCTCGGGTCCGATATATGTACATTTTGTATATGACTCAGCTCTTGCAAATATTAAAGTATATAAAAACGGCGTACTGGATGTAACAGTCGCACAGACACCGCTTAACCTTACTGCAGGTACAGGATTTAAAGTCGGCGGTTATACAACAGTTGCAGGATTTACCGGTAAGATGGATGAATTCAGGGTTTACAGAAGAGCTCTATCGCAATCAGAAATTACTGCGACCTGGAATACCGATATTGGTGACTGCCTCACCCCTCCGGGCCAGGTTATGACACTTTGCAGAGGCGGCCTGAATTTGCTGATTCCTGATCATTCAACACTCAGAGATTCAGTAAATGTAGTTTTAGGTGCAGGCTGCAATGTACTGGATGTTAATGTCAGAATTGATACTGTAATTCATACGTGGGATTCAGACCTTTCATTTTATCTGACCAAAGGCACTACAGGCGTTAAGATCATTAACAAGGTCGGGGGCTCTGGTGATAATTTTATCAATACAGTTCTTAACGATTCTGCTACAACATTAATTGCTTCCGGAACAGCGCCTTTTACCGGTTCGTACAGACCATCCAGTCCTTTGACACCGTTTAACGGTCCATTCAGCAGTGGTTACTGGAGGCTTTCAATTACAGATACCGCAACCGGAGATACAGGATTCCTGAAAAGGTGGTGCCTGGTTATTACATATGATTGTCCTACAGGAGGCGTGCAGACTGTTGAAATTCCCAATTATTACAGCCTGGCACAGAATTTCCCGAATCCTTTTAATCCGGAAACAACGATAAAGTTCGCTATACCTCAAACCGAAAAGGTGAAAATTGTTGTTTTTGATATTCTTGGAAGAGAGGTAACAACCCTGGTGAATGAATTAAGAAACGCGGGAACATACTCGGTCAAATTTGATGCCTCTTCGTTATCATCGGGGGTATATTTCTATTCAATACAAACTCCTAATTTCACGGAAACGAAGAAAATGCTTTTGATAAAATAGATATGTTTTTGTTTCATCGTTTTCCTCATTTTCATTTTCTTCACCATCTTCACCATTCTCATAGTTACGTTGGATGCCCGCTTGTTTTTCTGCGGGCATCTTATTTTTTGCTGCCGTCATGGTATTAATCACACTGGCATTTATTTCAGCAAAATCATTTTCTTCGTTTCTCTGAACTTACCTGCAGTAAGTGTATACAAATAAACCCCGCTTGGCATATTTGAAGCATTCCATACAGCTTCATATTTTCCGGCCTTCAGGCTTGTGTTTACAAGAGCTGAAACCTCACGGCCCAGCATATCATATACAATTAATTTAGTATCAAAGGAATT
>JAUQWQ010000120.1 GCA_030835085.1 Ignavibacteria bacterium | reverse complement strand
AACAAAAAGCTTCAGGCTTTCTGCGTTTCCTCCGGCGGGTATATCGAAGCCGATCCGCGTTGAAGGATTGAACGGATTCGGATAGTTTTGATAGAGCCTGTAACCCCCGGGCACTTCTGTTCCGTTTTGATGAATGCCGATAGGAATGCCTTCTTCAATTGTTAAAAGCTGGTTCACACTGATATTGGTATAGTGCTCTGTTGCCCCCGAAAGCCATTCAATCCGAACGGAATCCACTACGGCCGCATTACCCAGTCCGAAATGCAGGTCAAGGTTTTGCGAACAGTACCCTGCTTGTCCTTCAACTGATCTTACCAGCTTTACAGGATTATTGTTGATAGTAGCTTTCACAATTACCTTTGTTCCAACAGCTGAGCGGTTTGTCGGGTTTCCTTTTAACCTTATTTCGAGCCACTTATTAGAGTTTCCGTTATTGAGAAAAGCAGCGTTGTTCTCGTTTTCATTGTATGTCTTAGCAGTAAATAGGTCGAGGTCACCGTCTGCATCCCAGTCTGCCCATGCAAATCCGTATGAATAACCGGAGTCATTAACAAGTTCTCCAGATGTGATTTTCTCAAAGACGGGATTTCCGCTTTCCATAAATAAATTCTTATAGAGGTGGTTCTTCAAATAAACATTTGCCGGACCGTAAGCCTGGGTCACGAACATATCAAGGTCACCGTCATTATCATAGTCACCCCACCCTGAACATGCATAGTAACCGTTCTCATTCACTGAAGGATCGCTTAATATTCTGGTAAAACCAAAATCGCCGTCATTTCTGAAAAGAAAATTCTTCTGATTCTCTGAGTTTGTTACAAACAGATCAAAATCTCCGTCATTATCATAGTCACCCCAGCTTGAGCTCCACGATATTCCGCCGCTTGTGGTTGGAGCAATACCTGTAACTTTTGTGAAGAACCCGTTTCCGTTATTCTTATACATATAGTCAGTCGCTCCGGATTCATTTGCAATGAAGATATCAAGATCCCTGTCACCATCTATATCAACCCAGTTAACTCCGCGGGAAAGGAGTCCCACATCAAGAAAGATGGCACCTGAATCGATCCTTGAAAAATTTCCGCTTCCAAGGTTCTTATACAGCCTGTTTCTTGAACTTGAGAATCTGCTGTTGGTGATAATCAGGTCCACAAGTCCGTCGTTATCATAATCCCCCCAGCTGCAGGTTTCCGAAAACCCCCTGTCGGTTACTATGGGACTGTTACCAAGAAACGTAAAATTCCCCGAACCCTCGTTCTTATACAGCACACTTATGGAATCATACCATGTAACTGCACAGAAATCTATTTTCCCGTCATTATCCATATCAGCCCAGCTTGCTCCGTCAAACGGCAGCGAGTCATTGACCGGCCCGGCACCGAATATCCGAGTGAAGTTTCCGGCATTATTTTGATAAAGAAAGCTTCTTTGCCCGAAACGTTTACCGTTGCTTACATAAAGATCCAGGTCGCCATCGTTATCATAATCGATGAAATTAACACTGCGTGATGCGCCTCCATCCGAGACAAATGATCCGGTTGTTATCCTTGTGAAATCCTGAGAGACTATTGATGAACATAGTACCATTAACGTCAAAAAAATTCCTGAAAATTCTTTCATTTTGATTATCCTTTTTTAACTTAATATATAAACCCTTCATTTCTATCTCAAATCCTCATTTTTCATAATGATTTGTTTCCCAAAATACAAGAATTATAAAAGATGTAGAATAATATAGAATTTTCAATTAATTTGGTGAAATCATATTTGAATCCCATGAAACAGCAAAATGACCTCTTTGAGCTGATAAAATCGCTCACAAAAAATGAAAAACGATATTTTAGAATGTTTACCATGATGCAAAAAGGAAATAAAGGCTACATCCGTTTGTTTGATGCTGTTGATAAGCAGAGAATTTATGATGAGAATGAACTGAAAAGCAGAATTGTTTCAGAAGGATTCAAAGGGCAGCTGGCTTTCAACAAGCATTATCTATACAATCTCATA
>JAUQWQ010000119.1 GCA_030835085.1 Ignavibacteria bacterium | reverse complement strand
CCGGGTTTTAACTGCTCGTTTACGAGATTGGCAACTACCCTGCCAGAAAGATCATAGATAATAATTTTAGTGAAGGCTGGGTTTGGAATATCAAACTTTAATTTTGTTACGGGATTAAATGGGTTAGGATAATTTGGCAGTAAAGCAAATCTATCGGGAATTTCAGTACTGATGATATTTATTCCAATAGGTGAAATTGTAATTGCTGCTGATGTAATTTTAGAGCTTACCACAAAATCACTGCCATCAATTGTATTATTATTGTTTTTATCGTACCATAATGCAGTATAAAGATCATAGGTTACTGAAGCAGCATTACAGGGAATTTTAAATACCCGGCTGTAATTTGCAGTACCGGATGTAAATGTGCGTTTAACATCATTTGCCGGGTCTGATATCCAGTTCTCAGTTCCTGTTGGCGCAATTGAAGCTCCTATCATCAGGCTTCCGGTACCTGTAGTTGTAACACTACTGTTTATTGTCACCTGCGCGCATGGATTCGTTGCCGAAGGCGCAGAAACTGATGTATTAATTACTGCGCTTGTACCTTGAGTAACCTGCCAATTTGAAGGTGATACATTGTAGTAATGATTCAGTATTTCCTGCCATGTTTTTGAACCATATGAATGCGCTGTACCCTGGCTGCATGGACTTGAAGTACTCACTACCCTTCCGGTTGCCCAGCGGACTGTGCCCCATTGACATAACCCCCTGCCGTGACCGTTGGGTGAAAATCCCGTGCAAACCGGGTCAGATATACATGGCCAGCTTGAACCTGTACCTGAATATCCGTTGCCGCAGCCTTTGTTGTTATTTTCGGCGGAGTATTCCGAGCGTACTACCCCCGATGAATTTGTAAGTATGTAACCAAAAGTATTATCAACAGCGTTACTGGTATTAGTTGAAAGCGTTGTGCCCATATACTGGCAGTAAGTGTTATCGCAGATATCATACAAACCTGCGTTTATGGGATTGTAGACATAATACATACCGTAACTGCGCACTGCAACGGCGCATGCCTGCAGTGAATTCATCCCGCCTGTTAAATTTCCCCAGCATGAATAAATTTCCGCCGGTAGTACATACTTGCAGTATGTTTGGAGTGAATACACCTGCGCGTAAGTGCAGTTAGTACCTGTGCAATTTTTGCCTACACGAATGTTTAAGGGTACAACAAATCCCGTTACAGCCATATCCGGGAACATTATTTGCGGTGTACAGTCACTGCATTTCTCTGATATGGGTATATACTTTGCAGAAGTATTGGACTGCCCCTTTTTCATTCTAACCGTAAAGATAAAATCAGTATTTGGTGTTATTTCAAAATTGTTATATAGCTCGTTATTGTATGGTGATTGTTCAAATTTCAGGTCAAGCATTGTCCTGGCATCGCAGTTTGCCGGAACATAAACATGGAAATATCCTTCAGCATCGGTTTGGGTAAGTTGAGTTGATGAATTGTAAAACGAAACATTGCTCAAAGGCTCACCTGTAACGTCATCTACAACATAGCCCAGCAGCAAAGCTGCGTCTGGTTTTATGAGCGATTTAATTCTTTGCGTATTCAGCTTAGAATTGCTTGTCAACGGATCCATAAATATATCATAGCGAATCTCGTTATCACTGATGGTAAAGTTGGTTTGCGAACTTGCAAAACCCGATCTGTATGCCGTTATGAAGTATGAGCCTTGTGCAAGCTCTGCAATATATGAGTTTCCTGAATTGTTCTGAATTGAGATAGAGTTTGCGGGATTATTTGCATCAGTCACAAGCAGTTTATCAGGGGAAATGGAATAACCCGTTTCACTTGAGAAGAACTTAAGCTCCAGCCTGCCGGCAAATAAAACTGATTGGAATGATAAGGAAATAAATGCAATGATAATTAATGCAGTATGTAATGATCTATTCATTTATCTTTAATTTTATTGATTAAAAATACTCAATAACTTAAGGAAATGAAATAGTAATTATTGTAAATAATTGTTTCCGGAAAAGCAAAAACCTGTCAGGTCTGAAAAATGTATGAATTCATCGGATTGTTTACTATTTAATCAACACCATACGCTTAGTTTCAACAAATTCATTAGTTACTAATGAGTAGAAATATACCCCGCTGGCAAAACCCGAGCCATCCCAATCAACTGAATAGCTGCCGGGCAAAAGCTGCTCATTGACGAGTGTGGTGATTTCACGGCCGAGGAGATCGTAGATGATCACTTTCACGGAACGGTCGCGACCGTTTCCTACGTTTGAGGGAATATCAAACCTAATTTTTGTAACCGGGTTGAATGGGTTTGGATAGTTTTGGTGGAGGGAGAACAAAGGCGGTACTTCTGAAGAAATTGAAATAATTCCGATTGCATTTCCTCCGCCATTAGTAGTATGATATATACTACTTCTATCTCCTCCGAACCAAACATTATTAGAATCTTTAGAATAGATACTCCTCACAATTTCTCCATACTTGCTAAACTGTATAAACCAATTATACCCACCATCAGTTGTCTTATGAATTGTGCCCAAGTTACCACCATTATTAGTTAAGCCCCCAATCCAACCGGTGTGTTCGTTTAGCATATTTAACTTATTAACAACAACTCCTAAATTTGACCTGAATAAAAACCAGTTAGAACCTCCATTCGTTGACTTCCATATTGAATTTGAAGTGTAGGCAAAAGCATTAAATCCGTCAAAGAACACTATTCCGTTAAAATATTTGTAAGCATTTAACGCTGAAACAGTATCATAGGAAATATTCCAATTCAACCCACCATTTGTTGTTCTTATAATCCTCGTATTGTAATAATAATAGTATGTTGGGTAACCATTGCCCCAAAATCTTTTAGCTAATACCCAGCCAGTATTGTCATTTACGAAACTGATATCTATGCAATCAAAGCTATCAGATAATGGAGATGGAAATAATGCATTCCAATTGTAGCCAGTATTCGTGCTCTTGAGAATTACTCCACCATTACCAACTACAAATCCAGTGTTCGAATTTATGAATTTAGCCGAAGTGAAGTTTTTCTGTGTGGGTGATACTAAATTCGACCAATTATTTCCATAATTTGTTGTTAAAAGTATTTTCCCATTTGTGCCAAATGCATTTCCAATATTATTATTCGCAAATGATAATGCTGTTATACTATATGTATTATTTACAAAAGTTTTAGTCCAGGAATTTCCAAGGTTTGTAGTCTTTAGAATTATCCCCGTATCTGTAACAGTCAATCCATTTTGTTCATCTCTGAAATGCAATTCTCTAAACTTATAATAATAATTATAAGTATTAAAAGACCAGTTTAAACCTGTATTTGTCGATTTAAGAATATAATTTACTGGTTCATATGATCCTACGCCGCTAAAACCACCGCAAGTAAGCATTTCAGTTTGATTTAAAGGTAAAATATATGTAATTATTGGATTAGTAAATGGGACAGTAACCGTATTAATTCTGTTCCAGTTAACTCCTGAATTTGTAGTTCTTACAATAAAATTAATATCACCACTTGCAAATCCCGTGTTCGAGTTAATGAAATTCAATTTCCAGAAACCGTGTGAATTTGTATGTAATGAATCTGAATAGCTGTACATTAAATTCCAATTATTACCGGAATCTGTAGATTTCATAAAATGAGAATAATTCAGACCTGACGATATGCATTGTACAATTGCCCAAACCTCAACAAAACTGATACAAAACAAATCCCCATTTAAATTATATGCAGGAGGTAGATTATTAACGCTTTTATAAATCCAGTTTTGACCTCCGTTATTAGTTTGAGCAATCAATCCATTTCTTCCCATTATCCAGCCATTATTTATATTAAAAAATTTAACTTTTACCATTCCAGCGGAATTTGGAAATTCTTGCTTTGCCCAATTTATTCCACCATTTGTTGTTTTTAACAAGTAACCAGTATTCCCAGATGAAGTCCCAACCCAACCTGTATTTTCGTCAAGAAAATTTATACAAGTGCATTCAAAATTATTATATCCGGTATTTTGTTTAATCCAGTTTATTCCTGCATTTGTAGTTTTAATAATTACACCATTATTAAACTGAGGATTTTCTCCTACTAACCACCCGGTTTGAGAATTAATAAACTGTCCATCAATGATATTATAAACCGAATCAAATTTATTAGCTGGTTTACATTCCCAATTAACTCCGGAATTACTACTTTTATAATAATATTTGCTATAATTACATACTGATATGTAATTTAAACTATCAATATGCAAAACCTTTGAAAATGTATTAACATTGTAAAAGTAAATACTATTCCACCCGCTTTGGGGAAATAAATTACTACTAGAGAGAATTATTAGAAAGGAAAATATGAACAGGTTTTTCATAACCAAGGAATTTTAGTTATTCAAAATTAAACGCTTTTTTAAGGAAAAACAATAGATTAAGGGTTGAGATTGTTGCGAAAAACTATGAAAAAGGACGCTTTTGGCGTCCTTAAGAATTTTAATTACTATGAGAAATAGAGATTCCCGCTTTCGCCTTAACAACAAGGCAAACGGGAATGACAAAAGCATTAATATGCCCACTTGAGCCAAATTGCGCCCCAAGTGTAGCCGGCACCAAAGCTTGAAAGAATGAGGTTATCGCCTTTTTTGATTTTACCGTCAGCCCAGTATTCGCTTAAGCATAACGGGATTGTTGCAGCAGTTGTATTGCCGTACTTATGTATATTAACCATAACTTTTTCCTGCGGCAGACCCATCCTGTCAGCGCATGCTGTAAGTATGCGCATATTCGCCTGGTGAGGAACCAGATAAGAAATATCATCTGATTTCAGTCCGTTTGCAACCATAATATCATGCGATACATCAGCCATCCCTTTTACGGCATCTTTAAAAACATGTTTACCTTCCTGGTAAACATAGTGCCAGTCTTTATCAATCGTTTCATGTGAAGAAGGATTCAGGCTTCCGCCGCCAAGCATATTCAGATACTTGCCGCCTTTGCCGTCAACGTGCATGATAGTATCCATGATTCCCATGTTCGGGTCTTCTGATGGTTCAAGCAGAACGCAGCCTGCTCCGTCACCAAAGAGAACACATGTGTTCCTGTCTTTAAAATTTGTAATAGTGCTCATTTTATCAGCACCAACTACAAGCACTTTTTTGTACATTCCGCTTTCTATGAACTGCATTCCCGCAACAAGTGTAAAAATGAAGCCTGAGCAGGCTGCAAGGACATCGAATCCCCATGCCTTTGATGCCCCGATCTTCTCCTGTATCACGCATGCAGTCGAAGGGAAGAGCATATCGGGTGTAACGGTACCAACAAGGATAAGATCAATATCATCGGCAGTAATTTTGCGCCTTTCAAGCAGCATCTTTATCGCTTCAACAGCCATAAAAGACATTGGCTCGCCATTGGTGAGAATTCTTCTTTCGCTGATGCCGGTTCTTGATTTTATCCACTCATCATTTGTTTCAACTATCTTTTCCATATCTGCGTTGGTCAGCACTGTCTCGGGTACATAGTGACCAACTGCCGTAATAGCAGCCCTGATTTTAGTCATATATAAATATCAAAATTTTAATTTTCTTTTAGAAAAACTTTATTATTTGTTACTCACTTTGCGCTGTATAATCCTTGATATCCTTTATCTTTTCGGCAATAATATCATTAATGCCGGCTCTTGCCATTTGTTCAGCCCTGATAGCCATGTTCATTATCGCACGCGGCGATGACCTGCCATGCCCGATAATTGAAATCCCGTTTACACCCAGCAGCGGAACGCCGCCGTACTCCTGGTAATCAAAATCTTTTAATATATCCTTAAGTGTTCCGTATGCCATCCCCACTTTAAGCTTATTCAAAAAACCTCTTTCGGCGTAATCTTTGAATTTTGTTTTAAGTAAACTCAATACGCTCTCAGCGAACTTGAGCACAATATTGCCCGTAAAGCCATCGCATACTATTACATCGGTAGTGCCTTTCATGATATCGCGACCTTCAACATTGCCGATAAAATTCAGCCCGCTTTTTTCAAGCAGTTCATATGTTTCAACTGTAACGGTATCACCCTTGGTTTTTTCCTCGCCTACGCTTAATAATCCAATTTTTGGATTATCAATTCCGTATATGTGATTAGCGAACACCGAACCCATTACCGCAAATTGCAGCAGGTTCAGCGGCTTACAATCAACATTTGCGCCGACATCAAAAACCATAGTAATGCCTCGCTCGGTCGGGAATCTTGAACCGATAGTGGGCCTGTTAACATTAGCAATCCTGCCCAGTGTAAACAGTGATGCCGCCATAACAGCGCCGGTATTACCCGCGCTTATGAATGCGTCTGCTTCGCCTGTTTTGCACAGCTTGAGCCCCGAAACAAGTGATGAACCGGGTTTTTTGCGTATTGCCTCAGTGGGACTTTCATCCATTGTGATCACATCATCGGCGTTATGTACCTTTATTCTTGAGCTATCGTAAGAGAATTTTCTGAGTTCATCGTTAATAATACCGGCTTTGCCAACAAGTGTGATATTAATACCATCATTGCTGCGCACTGTTTCAATGGCTCCTGCAACTTCGTTGACAGGAGCATTATCTCCACCCATTGCATCCAGGGAAATGGTGATCTTTTCCGTTGCCCCTTTGCTCAAATTACCGGTCGTTAGTTAATATTTTACTGTTTTGTTACTACTGCTAAAAAACTGATGGTAAAAAAGAATAACTGCTTAAAAACCAATTCTTAAAGAATTATTTTTTAGGAATTACTATTGAGCGGTTATCATAGAATCCGCAGCTTGGGCAGACCCTGTGCATAAGTTTTGTTTCTCCGCAGTTCGGGCAAGCCATCGTGCTGGGAACACTTGCTTTATAGTGAGTTCTTCTTTTTCTTCCTCTTGTTTTGGAATGTTTGCGTTTTGGATTTGGCATTATATCACCTTTATGTTATCTATTACTTAATTATTAATTTTTCTTGATTATTTTATACCTGGAACCTTATTTCCTGCCTGAACTGCCTTTATGGCAGGCAGACACTTCATTCAGTAAGGCAGGCTTGCAACCTGTAACCTGTAACCTGTAACCTGTAACCCTTTAATCATCATCATCATTCTTTTCAACCAGGAAATCTTTCCAGAAATCCTTTGTCCTGCCGCACCATGAACATGATCCGTCAGGTTTTTCTTCGGGCAGTTTTTTCATGGGTACTGTCAATATTACAGCTTCTTTGATATCTGTGGTAATATCAACCGATTTCATATGGGGACTGTATGTCCTTATGTAATCTTCATTAATTGCCTCTTCTCTTGAAGACTGCTGAACAAAAACCAGTTCAAACGATGTTGAGAAAGCCTTTTCGAAATTCTCAAGGCATCTGTCACACTCAAGAAAGATAATTCCCTGGATATTTACTTTAATATCAAGCTGGTGAGTTGTTTTAAAAAGGTCTAATTTAATAATTAAAGTATCTTTTACAAAACCTTCCGGCAGCCCTAACTCTTTTGCATCACTGGTAATATCAAGGGTTTGTGAGCCATCATTTAAAGAACCAATATTGATTTTAATGCCCATAAAGTCGCGAAAACAGCTTAATTTGCCCAAATTTTAAACAAAATCTAACAAATATAAGTAAAATTATTCAAACTTTGTAGTAACGGAATAATCCCAAAACAAAAGGCGTTTCTTTTTAAAGAAACGCCTTATTCGAAGAGCTTTCCTGACCATTTCAGGAAAATTCAATCGGAGGTATTTTAATGTTAAGTTACTTTATCAGAACTATCTTTTTTGTTTCAGATGCGTAATCTGTTTCTACTCTGTAGAAGTATACTCCGCTGTTAAGTTCAGAAGCATCAAATGTAACTGAGTAGTTTCCTTCCGGTTTCTTTTCATCTACCAGGCTGGCAACATTTCTGCCGAGGATATCAAAAACATTTATTTTCACAAATGTTTCTTTACTGATATTATAATTTATATTTGTTGTCGGATTGAAAGGATTCGGATAATTATTTGATAATCCTTTTTGATTTCCGGACCCATTCCTGGTCAATTCGGTAACTCCAATAATACCGTAATCATTTGCGAAAACACCTCCAACATAGATCACAGGGTAGTTAGCTTTAACAGAAATAGAATAAGCAGCGTCATTACCGTTCTGTGGTCCGTTAAACCTGTTGAACCAGCGCTGGTTTCCGCCTTCACCGTAACCATATGTCAGGAAATCATTTCCTGAGCCCAGTTTGCTTTCACCGGAAACGTAAACAAAAACATCCCAGCAAGGTACATCGTTGCCGCCGCCAAATGGTCCGTTACCTGATGCACATGTTTTATAAATAACCTTTATATCCCATGCTTTATCAGATAATCCGCCATCTTCACGTTTCAGCCACATCTGTGTACCATCAGCGCCTTTATATTTTATTGTAGCGTAATCGTAACTTGCACTCCCTGAAGCTTTGCTGTAACCGGTAACATAAACATTGCCGTAAACATCAATATCAATACCTGTGGCAGCATCTGTATCGTTAATAGGTGAATTAGTATATCGTGTCAGCCATTGCTGCTGTCCTGTTGTATTATACTTTATTGTAGTGTAATCAAGTTTGGTTGTACCCCCATGTGATGAACCGGTGACAAAAACATTTCCCATACCGTCAACTTTCAGTTCATTTGCTATATCATTAAGATAAGCTGGTCCATCATATCTTGCTGCCCACTGCTGAGAACCGGTTGTACTGTATTTGATAGTGACGTAATCATAGCCTTTGCCCTGCTGCTCAGAAGCACCTGTTACATATACATTATTCATTGCGTCAAGACCTATAGATAACGCTTTATCGTTTTTGCTTGATGGACCATTATATCTTTTAGCCCACTGTACAACACCGTTTGAATTATATTTTACTGTAAGGTAATCACCGTTCAAATTATCATTACCCCAGCTTTCACCGGTTACATATACATTTCCTGAATTATCAATAGTTATTGCATTGGCATAATCATAATAATAACAGTCATTACCAACTGCTCCATCATACCTAGCCACCCAAAGCTGCTGACCATTATTGTTGTATTTTATTGTACAGAAATCCTCAGTGCCATAATCACTGCCTGAGCGGCTCCATCCTGTAACATAAACGTTCCCGGCATTATCAATTGTAATGGCAGTGGCGTTATCAATATTATGACCCGGACCGTCATACCTGACTGCCCAGATAAAATCTCCGTCCTCTCCGAATTTTATAGTAGCATAATCTTCCTTTGTAGTGTTTGAGCCCCAGCTGACACCAGTTGCATACACATACCCGAAATTATCCTGTGTGATACCGGTACATTTATCGATCTGGCTTCCCGGACCGTTATATGTTAATACCTTTGTAACTAACTGTGAAAATGAAATTGAGGTCATTAAGATCAGCATTAACGCTGCAGCTGTAATTATCTTTTTCATTTTTTCCCCCTTAGGATTTATAAATCATTTGTTATAAAATGTTTATTATTTAAAGTTTATAATTAATGTGTTTATAATTAATATTATTATTTCACCAAAACCATTTTAAATGTTTTTACGTATTTTTCTCCGTCATCTGCAGTTGCTTCAAGCCTGTAAATGTATAAGCCGCTGCTGAAATTCACTGCATTCCATGAATAAGAATACTTTCCTGCTGAAAGCTTTTCACTTACAGCTAATGTGACTTCTTCACCCAGAAGATTGTAAACTGAAAGTCTAACATTAGATTCTTTCGGAATATCAAATGATATCATTGTAACCGGGTTGAACGGATTAGGATAGTTATTATAGAGCATAAATACCGCAGGCATTTCAGTATTATTCTGTGTAAGCGCAGTAAGCGCAGTTGTAAAGCGCCATCTGGGACTGTATGCACTGGTAATGCATGAATTAAACGAATAAACTTTCCAGTAATACTGTGTATTGGCCTGCAGCTTACCGGCAGGTACATTTATCTGTCTTACAGTGATATTGTTTGAATCGAGTACAAGGTTTGTAAAACCGGTATCTGTGGCTATTCTGCACCTGTAACCAGTTGCAAAAGGAATTGAATCCCACCTCAATAACGGTGTTACGCTTACAGTTGAATTATTTGCCGGCAGTAACAACCCCGGTACGGTAACGTTCTGGTTTGTTGTCCTGAAGTTTCGGACGCTAGACCAGCTTGCACTTTCACCTACAAAATTTGTAGCTTTTACACGCCAGTAATATTGTGTATTGTAGGCAAGCTCGTTTGCAGAAAGTATATATTGTGATTCGTTAATACCTGCAATATTGCGTACTATATTAGTGAAATTCTGGTCGGTTGCTATCTGCAGCCTGTAATTACATATTGGAGGAAAAACATCAGACCAATCCAGAGTACCTGTCATTGAAAAACAAGTAGCATTATTTGCAGGAGCACTAAGGCTTGCTGCACCCGGAAGAATCCATCCTCCTGTAGTTGTTTTAATAATTGTTCCATTTATACCAACTGCCCAGCCTGTTGAGGTATCAACAAAAGATACTGCGCTTAAAAGTGATGAAGTATTGCTTGTCTGGCTATACCAATTAAGCCCGCCGTTTGAAGTTTTTCTAACAGTTCCGTAGTCACCAACCAATACATAAAAATTCTGGTTCTTTACTGAATTTCCGTATAACCAATTACTCGTTCCGCTTGACTGAACTACCCAGTTATTTCCCAGATTAGTTGATTTGCGGATAAAACCGCCTTCTCCTATAATAACAGCTTCATTAATAGCAGTGAAATTTACTTTTTCTATCTGCGCTGTAGTACCACAGGATATTTCCATCCAGTTCACCCCGCCGTTTGTAGTCCTTATCAGTTTTCCGAATTGTCCACCGGCAAAACCGTTATTGGCATCAGCGAAATTAACACTTGTGAGATTTGTTGTAAGTCCGGTTGAATATGATACCCAGTTAGAACCGCCGTTCGTAGTACGAAGAAATGTACCGTACCAGCCGGCAGCAAATCCGGTATTTGTATTTATGAAACTGATCGAGCGAAGCTGGTATCCTACACCGGTTGGCTGTGAATTCCAAGAAGACCCTCCGTTGGTAGTTTTTAAAATTACGCCAACATCACCAACAACCCATCCTGTATTTCCATCTACAAAATATACTGAAAAAAGGTGCACATTAGTACCGCTTGAAACTGATGTCCAGTTCGTACCGCCGTTAACGGTGCGTAAAATTGTCCCTGACTGTCCAACTACAATACCTGTAGTATTACTTGAAAAATATACCCCGTTTAAATTATTACCGGTTCCGCTCGGCTGAGTGAACCAACCATAAGGTTGTGAATAAAGTCTTATACATGCCAGTATGAAAAACAATAAAGTGAAAAGTGTAGATTTTATCATAGAATTTCTCCCCCTAAAAGAAATTATGTACTGATTTATACTACTTGTATTTACTATATTGAGTAACTAATTTTACTAACTGATTTCTATAAACATACATTATTTTCTTTGCGATAGCAAGAGTGTTTTCTAACTTGTTTGGTGATATTCAGCTAAATAACCGCTTAACGGTATAAGAGAAAGTGCGGAAGTAAATACATATTTGGAAATAAAAAACCCATTGATACATTCAATGGGTTTTTAAAAATGAATTGAGATTATAAATTTAGGCTTTTCTGTATGCGTCAATAATTCTGGCAGTTCTGACACCTTCGGTAATATCGTGTACTCGAATTATATGAGCTCCGTTTAATACACCAATAGTATTTAATGTAATAGTACCTTCATGTCTGTCATTAACATTATCGGTATTTAAGATTTTGCCAATCATACTTTTTCTGGAGATCCCTATCATGATGGGGGTATCAAGTCTTTTAAGGTCACTCAGATTTTTAATTATCTGTAGATTATGTTCAACAGTTTTACCAAATCCTATACCCGGATCGATAATTATCTGTTTTATTCCCGCTACATTGGCCTTCCAGGCAACATTTTCAAAATATGAAATTATTTCTGCCATCAGGTCATCATATTGCGGATCTTTCTGCATATCTTTTGGTGTACCCTTAATATGCATAGCAACAGCGGATGCATTATGTTTGGCTATTGTTTCTGCCATTGCGGCATCAAATGCAAAAGCGCTTATATCGTTTACTATGAGTGCACCGGCTTTCAGAGCTTCATCGGCAACCTGTGCGCGGTATGTATCAACTGAAACGGGAATACTCACTTCCTTCGCAAGTGCTGCTATAACAGGAATAACGCGTTTAAGTTCCTCTTCAACAGAAACTTCCTCAGCCCCGGGTCTTGTGGAAGCGCCGCCAACATCGATGAAATCAGCGCCTTCAGATTCCATTTTTTTTCCGTGGGCTATAGCGTCTTCTGCTTTTAGAAATTTACCGCCATCACTGAATGAATCAGGTGTGACATTTAAAACCCCCATTACATGGGTCCTTGCGCTCAGATCGTAAACTTTTTTGCCGAATGTATATGAATAATTATCGTTCATTAATATTAGTTATATTATTAAATCTAATTGCTTTATTATTGTTAATTGCTGATTATAATTTGCTTTTATTGCTCTATTTCTGAATCTTCTATTTTCCTGAAAAGAATTTCAGGAGCGTTCAGTTTATGCCCTGCGGTGAGTGATAATTTCTCAGCATTTGCCCATCTTAAATTCTCATCGGGAAGGTTCAGCATTCTTAACAGCTTTTCGCTGGTAAACGGAAGAACAGGATTAAAAAGAACTGCGAACGTATTGCATAACTGCAGGCAAACATTTATAATAGTGCCGCATCTGGAAATATCTTCTTTCACAACTTTCCACGGCTCAGTATCATTAAAGTATTTGTTCGCGTCGCGTACTAAGTTCATAGTTTCACTTAGTGCATCTTTAAATTTGTAATTTTCGTAAAAAGATGCAATACTTGATGTATACGATTTTATGCTGTTTACAATATTATGATCAATTTCAGCAAATTCACCTGCCTGTGGTACTACTCCATCAAAATACTTACCTGCAAAAACAAAGGTTCTGTTCACAAAATTTCCAAGTATCGCCCCAAGCTCATTGTTATTCTTTGCCTGAAGGTCCTTCCAGTAGAAATCAGTATCTTTATTTTCAGGCATGTTGCTGGCAATTGCGTATCTAAGTGAATCAGGGTTGTACTTATCAACAACATCTTTTACATAGATTGCATGACCCTTGCTTTTTGACTGCTTTGTACCTTCCAGGTTCATGAACTCATTAGCCGGTACGTTTTCAGCAAGAACAAGATCACCATGCGCCATTATCATCGCAGGGAAAAATATCGCATGAAAAATGATATTATCTTTCCCGAGAAAATGCACAAGCTTGGTATCGTTACTGCACCAGTAATCTTTATACTTATCTTCATTGCCCTTCGCTGCAAACAGCTCTTTTGTTATAGAGATGTATCCCATTGGCGCTTCAAACCATACATATATAACCTTGCCGTCAAAGCCTTCCATTGGCAGAGGAACTCCCCAATCTAGATCACGTGTAATTGCTCTATCCTGCAGGCCGGTCTTAAACCATCCCTTGCAGTAATTCACAACATTCGGTTTCCAGTCCTTTTTAGAATTTATCCACTCTTCAAGCTTTGGCTGGAATTTTGAAAGCGGAAAGTAGAAGTGAGTTGATTCCTTAACAACGGGTGTATCACCTGTTATTGTTGATCTTGGATTCTTAAGCTCAAGCGGTGAAAGCGCACTTCCGCAGTTTTCGCATTCATCGCCCCTGGCTTCTTCAAATCCGCATACGGGACAGGTACCGATAACAAACCTATCTGCTAAAAATCTTTTTTCTTTTTCGGAATAAAGCTGCTTTTCTGTTTTCTGATAAAGCAGGTCTTTGTTATAAAGATTTGTAAAAAAATCCTGAGCAGTTTTTTTGTGTGTTTCAGTTGATGTACGTGAATAAATATCAAATGACATGCCAAGCTGTTCATACGCTTTTTTATTGGCGAAGTGATACTTGTCAACTATTTCTTTGGGTGAAATTCCTTCTTTTATCGCGGACATTTCAATTGCAGTGCCGTATTCATCTGACCCGCAGACATAGATAATATCATAACCGGCAAGGCGGCAGTATCTTACATACATATCAGCAGGCAATATTGAGCCTGCAATGTGCCCTAAATGAGTATCACCATTGGCATAGGTTAATGCAGAAGTGACTAAAATTCTCTTATATTTTGCTGAATTTTCCATAATTATCTACAAATATACCCAACATAAAAATAAAAAGCCTGCCATAAATACGGCAGGCT
>JAUQWQ010000118.1 GCA_030835085.1 Ignavibacteria bacterium | reverse complement strand
GCGGTTGCGATTTTTGAAATGAGCCGCTCAAGATCACCGATATTCTTAAATTGTGCGGTTAGATTCCCCCAAAGAGGTTTGTTCTCATAGAATTCAACAACGCATTGCTGCCTTTTATGAATCTGGGAAAGTTTTTTCAGCGGACGCGATATCCAATTCTTAAGCAGCCTTGCGCCCATTGCTGTCTGGGTTCTGTCTAAAATTGATATCAGCGTACCTTCGCGGGAGCCGCCTGCCATTGATGAAATTATTTCAAGGTTGCGTTTTGTGGAATCATCAAGAATTATGTAATCGCTGGTATCATAATACGCGATTTTGTTAATATGTGTTAAGTTGCCTTTTTGAGTTTCATTGATGTAGCTCAATATTCCGCCTGCGGCCATTACACCAAGCGGGTATTCATCAAGTCCGTACCCCTTTAGCGATTTGGTTTTAAACTGCGCCAGCAATAGCTCGTTGCAGTAATCAAAATTGAATATCCATTCATCTAGCTTTGTCACGGTCACACGCGCCTGCACTAACGGATTATGCTCCATATCAATAACATTTGCAAAGAGAGCTTTTTGTGATTTGGATATAATTATCTCAGCGGGACCAATGAGCTCTAACTGGTCTTTGACATTTTTGAATGCAATTTCACATGCAAGGAATTCACCGGTTGATATATCACAAAAAGCCATGCCGCATTTTTCATCACGGGTGAAAAGACAAGCAATGTAATTATTGGTTTTGTGGTCAAGCAGCTTATCAGAAAAAGTCAGGCCGGGGGTAACCACTTCAACAACATCGCGTTTTACAATTCCTTTGGCTAATTTGGGATCCTCAAGCTGTTCGCACACGGCTACTTTGTAGCCTGCTTTAACAAGTTTTGGCAGGTAATTATCAATGGCGTGGTGAGGAAAACCCGCAAGCGCAACATCGCTTGCGCCGCCGTTTGAGCGTTTTGTAAGCGTTATTCCCAGTACTTTAGATGCAATGGCGGCATCAGTATCAAACGTCTCGAAGAAATCACCCATGCGGAATAGCAGGATAGTATCCGGGTACTTTGCCTTAATTTGGGAATACTGCCGCATAAGCGGTGTCTGGGTTTCTGCCATTAAATCACTTTAAAATAATTGGGAATTTATAAAAATACCTTAAAATTGAGGGAGTTTCAATTGAGTAATTAAATACCATTATATTTTTCGTAAGAATCTCTTAAAAAAACATATCCATTTTCAGCATATATATTGCAAACTTCATTTGCTAATTCCCTTTCATTTCTTAAGTATAAATTATCAATTATCTTAATAATGAGGTCCTGGGGGTAACTTGGCAGTATTTTCATATTTTTTATAGCAATTATAAACAGTGTACCTACCTCAAATGGATTTACTTCTGATAATTTTGTAAAATACTTTATTAAACTGTTTATATTAAAATTTACTTGAATATATTTTGAAGTTAATTTTAAATATTCAAAAAGTTCTTGATCAATTTTATCAACAAAATGCAACCAACGAGCCATTGCGGATACTACTTTCTGATAATCAATGTTATCAATATTGGTTTCTACTTTTTCATATATCAATTTCCCTAGGGAAATTAATTTTTCATTATTTACTTGAATAGAGGTTTTAGCTAAACTAAAATATCTAATTATTTCATATAATTGATTAGGATTTCCATTATTCAGTAAAACATTTATTAAGCTATTAGAGTCATTTAATTTTTCAATATCATGATTATAAGCATAACAAATATATTCTATAATTCTTTCTCCAACATTCTTATCATGGAATCTAAATTTTAGTGCTTTTTCAAAATGGTTGTTTATTTTAAATAAATCATATACAAATTTATAAAACTTACTATTGTAACAGAAACCACTAATAGCAGCTTCCCAGTGTAAATCATTGTTCTTCGGGAAAATTTGATTAAAATTATCAATGACCCAATTTTTATTTAGGAAGTATAAACAAGGCAAATATAAGCCAATAATATTAGAGAAATCTAATGTTTTGTCATAATCTTTATCTAATCTATTAGTAAAATCAATTTCAATATCTTTTATCCATTTATCTTCTTCTTCTTTAAGGTGTAACCTAGCGTTTTGAAGCGAATACTCTATTATTGCTTTGAATACATCTCCTCTTGGAGAATTCAATACTTCATTAGTTACACCTTCGATTTGAGTTACATTGTAGTTACGTGATTTGTTTGCTAATAATAACAGTAAAGGTAAAAACAATTTGAATTTTTCTTTTGATAATGGATTGTTATCGTTTTTAGTTAGATAAATTATGAATTCAGAAATACTGCTTATCAACCATTCTCTAGTGTAAGGTATAAATTTATATTCTATTACCCACAAATTGTCATCGCTCAATACTTTTAACAGAAAATTAATAATTACCTTAAAATCTATGAATTTTCCTTCTTTATAAGAGTCAAATAAACCATTGAGAATAGAGTATAGGTATTCCAACCTACAATTTAAAAAAAGGTCAAGGTCATTGATGAATTTGTCTGGATTCTCTTTTACCATTGTTAACAATAAACCAGACAAACCTTGATCTCTAAAATTCCATTGTTCATTTTTATATTCTTGATCTAATACTTTTATTATTTCTGAATTCGTTAAATTACGAATTTTTGAAATATCAACTGGTGGTCTTACACCAAATGAGAATTCATTTGTGAATAATTTTCCAGGATTTTTTATAGGATTATTATTAATATTTTCGAGCTCCTCATTATAACTGAGAACTAATTTGCTTTTTGTTGACAATAGAGTAGATAACCATTCTCTTTTTTTATCTATGTTAATCAGAAGTACTTCATTTTCTGATAGTGATTTTGGTATTTCTGATAAATAATTATAAGATTTTATCCAATTAAGGATTTTTGTTATTTGAATCTGTGAAAATAAGTGGGAATTATTTTTTAATAGATTATATGTTTCGTGATATAAATCAGTATTTTCTAATAAACGTTCATAGCTAGCCCAAAATATATCATTCATTTTTACATAATGTTTATCAATTATGTAAACAGATAATCTTTTATAAATCGTAAGAGTACTATTGCTTAAATATTTTATTGTACTTAAAGTTATTTCTGGTTCTAAAAAAAATAACATGTCTTTTAAAAATTTTAATAAGATAGATTCGTAATTGTTACTATATGCGTCTTCTCCAGCAGTTTCAATTTCATTAATATGCATAACATTAAAAAGATTAACATCACTATTAATGATAGCACCGATTTTTGCAAAAGCTAATTCAACAACTTTAATTCCGCAAATTCTTGAAATATCTTTATTGTATTTATTAAGTGAATTTAAGAGCCAATATTGATCCATTAATGGTTTATATCGATCATAATACGAGTCATTAATAGTTGTATAATCTAATATGATGTTTAATAATTCTAGTAATTTAGTTTTATCATTAGCAGAGACTAAAGTTGGAAATATACTATTTTCTATAAGGTCAGGGATAAGTGAAAAATTATTATCAAAAATGAGACCCTTTTTCAGAAGTAAAAAATGTTTAGTTTTGATTCTATCAATTGGTAAGTTGAAAGATAATTTCAATATGTACCAAATAATATATGTATTATTTATGGGTTTATCTTCTTGGTCTCTATAATCAATAAATAAATTGATAATTTGAAAAAGAACATCAATATGTTTTTTATTAATTTTAGTATCCTTAGAAACTCTTTCTAAATATTCAAATTCTGCTATAAATAATAAACTATGATTTCGTTCTTTTTCATTATAAAGTTGTTGTTTCAGTGATGAATTTGGATTAAAATAATCTAGTTCGAATAGAGGGATTAACCATCCAATTTGTTGTAAATTTCTAAAAAAATATTCACTTCTGCTAGGATGATATAGTAAATTAGGTAAAGTTTGAAGGATTTCTCTACTAGGTTCTTCAAATTGCAGTATTCTATCAATTCTGTTTAATGAATTTAAGTAATTGCCGATTAATGCGTGTAATACTTTTTCATAGTTTAACCATACGTCTACTATAATTTTGTTATCTCTGGGTTCTTTCCATGGCCCTTGTCTATGTGCAAATTTTATAAATTTTGTTGCAACATTAATCCAAGTTTTGGCAAGAGGAGTGTCTATACTTGTATTCAAGGCTGTCAATATTGAAGCAATATGTCCCTTATGATCTTTGAATTCACCAAGGTTGTCATTATCTATTGATTTAGAAATTTTTTCACTTTCATTTGCTGGGGCAAAAATTTGTCTTAATCCACCATCAATTTCTCTAGCAATATGAGCTAAAAGATATGTTTTAGTAGTTATCTCGGTATCTTCCAAAATCTTAATACCATCCTTATAAAATGATGCAATTTCCTCACCAATACCCTTGAGTCCTTCGTATATTTCTTGTCTCTTATTTTCTAGTTTCATTTAGAAGGTTGTACATTCTACTATCAAATTATAAAATTACTCCTTTATCAAATACAGCCTGTTATCTTCTACAAGGTACATCATAGGCGCGATCTTTATTTTAGGATATACTTTCCTTAAGCGGATAGTTTCGCTGAGTATAAAATCTATTTCATTTACTATTTCAAATTTTGGTACTGATTCATTAAATTGTTTTTCGGCCTGCTCTCTTGTCCAGCCGGCGCGTTCCATCAATCCCTGTATAAAGGTCTCTCTCTTGGATTCAAGATTAACCATACCGCAGTGATTATGTCCAATCAGAGCGATCTGTTTGGCGCCTCCTACGGATATTGCAAATGACACTTTAAACTCACTGTATCGCAGGTTAGCTCCACCTGCGCGGATGATGAATGCAAAGTTATCAGGGATGTTCAAATGTTTGCGGTTATCCATGCACATCCCAATCAGCAGCTGCGCAGTTTGGTAAGTTGCGAAAGTCTTATTTAAGTTATGATATTCCAGTAAGTTGCCTATTGGCTGGTCCTTGTACTCAGCAGGAATATCAGTGATCGATTCAATTTTTTGCAGTCTGTTCATTTTCTTGCAGTTTTTAATTTTATCAGGCAAAATATGAAAATATATCATACCATAAAATGTCAATTTAATTAAACTAATTAAATAGTTAATTTAAAAGGATTTCGTAAATTTTATATGCTGATTACTATATATGTTCATAACATTTGAGGGACTGGATTTTTCGGGGAAATCAACACAGGCTAAGTTACTGCATGAATATCTTAGGAAAAGGAAAATTAAATCAATATTACTCAGGGAGCCCGGAGGAACTACGATATCAGAAAAAGTACGTGAGATAATCCTTGACCGTGAACATATTGAAATGACTCCGCTCACGGAATTTATGCTCTTTTCGGCTTCACGCTCACAGCTTGTGAGCCAGGTAATTAAGCCTCATTTAAAAAAAGGTTATGTTGTGATTTGTGACAGGTATTATGATTCATCAATTGCATACCAGTCATACGGCGGCAAAATGGAACTTAAGCAGGTTTTAGAGGTTAATGATATAGCAACCGGCAGTCTAAAGCCTGATATGACCATATTTATTGATATCGGACCCAAAGCTGCATTTGCCCGCGCGAACCAGAGGGGCAATGCCAAAGACCGCATGGAAAACAAAAATCTGGCTTTTTATACTAAAGTTTATAAAGGATTTAAAGATATAGCAAACCATAATAAGAAAAGATTTGTTGTAATTAACGGTACTCTTACAATACACGAGATACATCACACCATCACACAAAAAATAAATAAAAAATTAAATATATCAAACTAATTGTTTAACATGATCAAATTCAGGAAATTCCATAAGCTCTCACTTATCATATTTTTCTTCATTGCCTTTACAGGCGCAAGCCTGCCGGGCGGCGGCGATGATGATGTATACACGCAGATAAACCGAAACATGGATGTGTTCGGTAAGCTGTATAAGGAAATCATGCTCGATTACGTCGATGAAATTGACGGCGATAAGTTCATGAAGGCCGGCATTGAAGGAATGCTGGGCACACTTGACCCGTACACAAACTTCCTTGATGAATCACGCAAAGATGAAATTGATCTCATTACTACAGGCAAATACGGCGGCGTTGGCATTACAGTCGGTATGAAAGACAGTATGATAGTAGTAACCGATATACTTGAAGGTTATTCAGCACAGAAGGAGGGCTTGCGAAGGGGCGATAAGATAATTGAAATTGACGGCACTAGCATGCTTGGCAAAAAAGTGGGTGATGTAAGGACTTTCACCCGCGGTGAGCCCGGAACACAGATGAAAATGAAGGTCTTAAGAGGCGAAAAGGAGATGGATTTTAATCTTACCCGCCAGGAAATTCAGTTAAAGAACGTTAGTTATAAAGGCACCATCGAAGACGGCATTGGTTATATTAAGCTTGACCGCTTCAGCCGTTATGCAGAAAATGAAATTGTTGACGCAATTACTGAAATTAAATCAAAGGGTGATGTTAAAGGTGTTATCCTTGACTTAAGAGGCAACCCGGGCGGTCTGCTTGATGCTGCTATTGGCATATTGAATAAATTCACAAATAAAGGCGACCTGCTTCTTACAACCAAGGGCAGAAAGCTTGATTCAGAGCGGAAATATTTTGCTACAGAAAACCCGATGCTTGGTAATGATGTACCGCTTGTCGTGTTAATAGATGAAGGCTCTGCATCAGCAAGTGAAATAGTTGCCGGCGCTATACAGGATCTTGACCGCGGCGTGCTTGTTGGCACAAAGTCATTTGGCAAAGGCCTGGTTCAGGTTTTCCAGCCATTGAGCTTTGGCAATCAGCTTAAAATTACCAACCAGAAGTATTTCACACCCAGCGGAAGGTGGATACAGGCAAAAAATTATTTTAAAGAAAACAAATACGGTGTATTTAAGCCGAATCCCTATTTTAACCAAAAGGAATTTAAGACAATTGGAGGCAGGATAGTTTTTGCAGAAGGCGGCATTACACCTGACCAGGTAATTGATATAATTAAGGATAACGAACTGCTTGAAGCTTTGAACTATGAAGATATGTATTATAAATTCGCGGTAAAATTTACCGAAGATAATCCCGATGGCAGCAATTTTGTTATGAATGATGATGTTTTAAACAGGTTCCTTGAATTTATCAGTACAACCGATTTTGATTTCAATACAAGTGCTGAGCTTGAACTTGCTCAGCTGAAAAAGAACGCTGATGAAAAAATGTATTCCGAAAAAGTGAAAAGTTACATCGGACTTCTTGAAGGTGAGCTTAAAGCAGAAAAGTTCAAAGATTACGAAAGCTCTAAGCCTGTTATCAGGCAGAAGCTGGAGCTTGAGATAATGAGAAAATATAATAAGCCGGAAAAGATGATAGTTGAGCTTTCTGCAAAAGATGACCAGCAGCTTCAGGAAGCATTAAGGATCATAAAAGACAGAGGATTGTATAACAGTATGCTTCAGCCTAAATAGAATAATTGAGCTTAGAAACAGTATTAATACTAATTTCTATCGGCATTGCTGCCGGTATACTTTCCGGGTTATTTGGAGTAGGGGGCGGTATAATTATCGTCCCTTCTTTGCTTGGAGTCTACGCATTCACTCATTTTGAATCGCACTATATAGTTCACATCGCTATTGCAACAAGCCTTTTTACAATTATCTTTACAAGTCTTTCATCGGCGCATAAGCACTTTGGTCACGGTAACGTTGACTGGAGATCGGCATTGTATATAGGCATATCCAGTGCTGTTACAGTATTCCTGTTTTCAAAAATTGCCATCCTGCTGCCGGGAGAAATTCTGAAGCAGGCATTTTCTGTTGTACTGATTATTGTAGCATTAAAAATGCTTTTCGATAAAAAGGGAAAACATGATGATTCTGCGGAAAGAAAGCCGGAAGTGTTCAAGCCCTGGATATGTTTGGGGATAGGGGCATTGAGCGGGGCGATTGCTGCGTTTTCCGGGCTGGGCGGGGGAGTGTTCGTAATTCCGCTTATGCATTACCTTATGAAAGTGCCTATAAAAAAAGCTATCGGCACGTCCTCGGCAGCAATATTAATTACTGCAGTTGCGGGAGTATTAAGTTATTTTGTGAATTCTCCTGCAGGGGCAAATACTATTCCGTATTCTTTTGGTATGGTAGATACACTTAGCGCTGTACCTATAATTGCAGCATCAATACCGTTTGCCAGGGTTGGTGTGTACATAAACAGGAAAACACATCACTACCTGCTTACAAAATTATTTGCTGTTTTCATCATTATTGTTTCCCTCAAGCTCATCTTTTTCTGATGCAGTCTTATCTTTTTCTGCAGGAAGCTTGTTCTTATCCGCACTATCTTCCGACTTACCGTTTCCATTCCCGTTAGTCTTCACAGAGAATTCTTCGTAAGCGTTGATAATATCTTTTACCAGTCTGTGCCGAACTACATCTTTTTTCTCAAGGTAAACAAATGCAACACCCTCAACATTCTTTAGTATGTTCTGAATCTGTACCAGGCCCGATGTTTGCTTTGTCGGCAGGTCTATCTGTGTAATATCACCGGTAATAATGCATTTGGAATTTATACCGAGTCTTGTTAAAAACATCTTCATCTGCATTGATGTCGCGTTCTGCGCTTCGTCCAGTATCAAAAATGCGTTATTAAGCGTTCTGCCTCTCATATAAGCCAGCGGAATAATTTCAATAATGTTCCTTTCGAAATAGGTTTTCAGCTTATCCATCGGTACCATATCTTCAAGCGCGTCAAATAGCGGCTTAAGGTATGGATTCACCTTTTCAGAAAGATCACCCGGCAGAAAGCCAAGGCTTTCGCCTGCTTCAACTGCGGGACGGGAGAGCACAATACGGTTTACTTTCTTCGCTTTCAAAGCAGCGAGCGCAATTGCAACGGCGAGGTATGTTTTACCCGTACCTGCGGGACCGATTGCAAACACAATTTCATTCTGTTTGGTTTTCCTGAAAAGCTCAAGCTGTCCCATTGTTTTGGGCTTAATGAAGTCACTTTTTTCGACTAAAATAACATCATCAAGCTCTTCACGTTTTATTCCCGTGCGGCGTTCAAGCGCCTGATCCTGAGAACCTGTAACAAGCTCAACTATCAGGTTAACGTCGCCTTCGGTAATTTTACCCTGTCTTTTCTGCAGCAGTTTAAGTTCTTTAATAATAGTCTCAAGCTGGGCAACTTCAGTCTCATCACCTTTTAAAAAAACGTTTTCTCCCCGCAGAGTTATATTAGAGGCAAAACGTTCCCTTAGAAGATCAATGTTCTTCTCATTTATACCTGCAAAGTTGACAAGGTCAACATCTTCTAAAATTATATTCTTATCTGTAATAGACAATTAATACTTTCCTTTTTTAAGATTCATAATTCAATAATATACATTTATTACTATGAACTGTAAAGCATGTATATAAAGTTCTGGTAAATAAACAAGCCCTTGAACCGAAGTCCAAGGGCCTGAGAAATACTTTGCTTAAAATACAGTAAGACAAAGTCAGATCAAATAAGCGTTAATTATTTCTTAACGTCTTTCTTTTCATCTTTCTTTACGTCTTTTTTCTCATCTTTTTTTACGTCTTTCTTTTCGTCTTTCTTTACATCGGTCTTTGTATCAGTGGTAGTCTTTACTTTTCTTGTTTTTCTGTATTTCTTTGACTTCATTTCAGCTTCTTTTTTCTGAGCGTCTGTGAGTGTCGGGATCTTCATGCACTGACCAGGATAGATCAAATTAGGATTGGTTACCTTTTTGTGTCTAGCATTTTTCAGAGCATCAGCGTTAGCAACGCCATTTTTGTTAGCATCCCAAATTGCCGGCCAGTAATACGGTGAGCCGAATTTCATCTTGGAGATTTTCCATAAGCAGTCACCTTTTACTACAGTGTAGCAAGCTTCAGGTGATTTCATGCCTTCCCAATCTTCAAGTTTCTTCTTCATGGAAGCATATCTGTCCTGGAATTCAGGTAAGCAACGAGCTTTGTCTTTTGAAATTTCGTCGAAGTACATCTTACGGGCGTCAGCTGGTGTTCCAACTTTACCATTGATTTTCTTCTCTGTCTCTTCAAATTTCTTTCTGAAATCAGCAACACCGCTCTTTGTTGTACCAACTAAAGCGTAAAGATCTGACTCGCATTTTTCGAGTTCTTTATCTTTGTTAGCTGATGTTGATTTCAAACCATCGATCTCGCCGTTTAAAGCAGCCAACCTTGTTGTTAAGTTGCTCTTTTCAGCATTGAGCTCGTCCATCTGTCTCTGCCATTCTTCTTCATCCATTTCTTCCATCTGCTGATCATCGTCGTCATCATCATCATCATCATCCTGTGCAAAAATGTTAGCATTGTTTAATGATAAACCTAATGCTAAGAAGAATAAAATAAATAATTTATGTAATTTCATTATTATTTACCCATCCCGTCTACGCATGACTTGGTTTTTGCCATATCGTCATTGCATTTTTTGATTTTTGCATCTTTGTCTGAAATCTGTTTCTGCAAAGAAGCTTTTTCGTCTTCTTTACCTTTTACCTGAGCGCGTAAGCTTTCAACTTCTGCTTTCAGGTTGTTTAAAGCTTCCATCTGCTCTTCGTCAACACCGCCGCCGCAACCAACCATGAAAGCTGATCCGGAGAACATTGCTGCTATTAAGAGCATATAAAGCTTGCTTCTTAAATTTGCCATTGAAATACCTCCTGTATTAAATTGGCTTGTTTATAAATTGGTTAATTAACATAGCAAATATAGCATTTTTGTAAGTGTTTGTCAAGTGTAATTCCAAAAAACTATACAGTCATTTATGCTTAATATTCAAAGGAAAGGGCAAATATGGTATAACTGTACTAAAATTGATACAGTTGCGGTTTCAGTTTTTATCGAGATTTCAACTAAAATTACCTGCTTTTTAGACTAATCCTTCAACACGGGAATCTTCAATATCTGTCCGGGGTATATAAAATCCGGATTATCAATCTCGTTTTTGTTCGCTTTCCATATCAATTCCCAATTATCTACGGTTCCATAAAACTTCAGTGAAATGCCGGTCAAAACATCTCCGTATAATACTTCATAGGTATCTTTACCTGTTTCGGGAACTTCGGTATATTTTATATTATCTATTTTCAGGTGTAAAGCTGAAACGCGTTCATTGAACTCAGGCAGGCATTTTATTTTGGAAGCAGTAAGCTCGACTATGAGGTTTCTTGCGGCATCCTGGGGTGTGTTGTTGCTGCTTGTAATTGATTCCGCTTCATCAAGCTTTCTTCTGTAATCAGCAACCTGTTCTTTGGTAGCTCCAACTATTGCGTAAAGCTCAGCTTCGCAATCAAAATTTTCTGTGTACTCCTTAAGCATTTTCAGGCTGTCTATTTCCAGGTTAAGAGTATCAAGTTTAGCAAGCAGAAGTATCGCGTCAATTGCGTACATATCCCTTACAAATTCCCATTGCTTCTGGTTAAGCTCATCGGGCAGCTTATCGGGCAGTCTATCCGTCTGAGCGAATACACCGGCAGAAGAGATGATCAATAACAGCAGGAATTTAATATAGAATTTTCGCAATACTTTTTGTTTATTTCAGCAGATTATTTTGAAAGTTTGTATGTTTCAACAAGTGTGATCCCGTTTTCATACCTCAGGATATTGAGCTCTGAATTTATCCCGTGATAATCTAAGGATATTTTTGATTTAATTGCATCATAATTAACCAGATTTTTGAGCGCTGTATTAAGCGCATCTCTTGTTTTTGCGCCTTCACCTATAAGCTTAAATATCAGTTTTCCTGTATCATATCCAAAAAGGAAATTCTTTGAGAGCTTGAATTTGGATTTTTTCAGTGCTTCTTTTAAAGCTACATAAGTCGGGTCATTATCATTCGGGTAGTATTCTGATTCAAACACTACATTTTTTAAATACACTTTATTATCTTCAAGGATCTTTTCATGGTTCCAGTCGCCTGTACCTGCAATATACATACTCAGACCGTCAGAGAACAGCTGAGGTACAATAACATTTATTTCATTCGGATTTGCTATCGGGATATATATCGCATCAATTACACCCTGAACGAACTTGGTGGTTTCGGGTTTAAGCTTGTATGGCTTAATATTCATAGTATCAACCATCTTTTTGGCATTCTTGCCGAACATATAATAGATACTGATATCCATATTCAATGATACCGAGGAGTCTATCAGTGACCATCTTACTCCGCTTGTTTCAAGCTTCTGCTTCTGGGTAAGATTCAGATTAGCAGCATTTATGAACAGGTCGTTTTCTTTTATATACTTTGTGATATTACTTATCTGTTCAGTGATATTCTGCGGATCTTTTTTATATGACTGGGCAATCACTATCTTTCCGCCCATTGTTTTTACTTCTGTTTCAAAATGTTTCCTGAAGTTATCGCCGTAATTTTCTTCATAAATTACCGCAAAATTCTTTAAACCATTCTTTTTTATCAGGTAATCTGCCATCAGTTTACCGCGCACTTCGTAACTCGGGTTCAGCTGGAAAACATAATTGTAGCTTGCCGCAAGCTCATCACCTGTTGCCGTAGGCGAAATGATAGGCAGGCTGAACTGGGGTCCGTTTGTGGCTGATTCAGTAAGCTCACTGCTGAATACAGGACCTATTACTCCAATTATACTTTCATCTTCACCAAAGCTTCTTATTACATCGCTTGCTATTACCGGATCACGTTTGGTATCCATTACCTCCAGGGTAACTTTTACCGGCGCGTTTTTACTGTACTCCTGGAGCGCGAATTTTATTCCGTCAAGTATTTCGCTGCCAAGCACTTTTTTTGAACCATCCTCTGAATCAGAGAACATCGGCAGCGCTACACCAATCTTTACGTTATTTTGTGCGATGACATTTGAAGAACCAACAAATATCAAAAGACATATTAAAACGGACAGTTTGATATTTGTTATCTGGTATTTGATATTTGTCATTCCCATTCTATTGTAGAAGGCGGTTTGTTGCTTATATCGTAAACCACCCTGTTTATTCCTTTTACTTTGTTTGTGATTCCAGTTGAAATTTCCTCCAGCGCCTTTGCCGGCATGGGGAACCAGTTTGCTGTCATTCCGTCAACACTTTCAACCGCTCTTAAAGCAACAACTTTTTCGTAAGTTCTAAGATCACCCATTACACCAACCGTAGATACCGGCAGAAGAACTGCAAAAGCCTGCCAGATTTTATCATAAAGATTGTGTTTATGAAGGTTTAACCTGTAAATATAATCTGCTTCGCGTAATATATCAAGTTTTTCTTTTGTAACATCACCCAGTATGCGTACCGCAAGACCCGGACCCGGGAACGGATGCCTGCCGATTATTTCATCAGGCATCTTTAAAAGCCTGCCTATTACACGAACTTCATCCTTGAATAGTTCCCTGAATGGCTCAATTAACTGCATATGCAGTGATTTCGGCAGGCCGCCTACATTATGGTGTGTTTTAATAGTAACGCTTGGACCATGGAATGATGAGGATTCAATCACATCAGGGTACAATGTACCCTGAACAAGATATTTTATCTTATTTTTGCCCCGCGCCTGTTTTTTAGCGAAATCCTGGAATACATCAATAAATGTTTTGCCGATAATTTTTCGTTTCTTTTCCGGATCAATTACACCTTTTAAGCGGCTAAGGAACAATTTTGATGCGTCAATGAATTTCAAATTCAGCCTGCCTCTAAAATACTTCACAATTTCGGCGCTTTCGTTCTTGCGCATCAGGCCGTTATCTATGTGTACGCATACCAGGTTTTTGCCGATGGCTTTATTTATCATGTAAGCGGCTACTGCGGAATCAACCCCGCCGCTCATAGCGCAAATAGCTTTTTCATTCCCCACAAGCTGCTTAATTTCTTTCACCTTCTCATTGATAAACGAACCCATCTGCCATTTGTTTTTAATACGGCATATCTTATAGAGAAAGTTATTGAGGATCTTTATTCCCTGCTGTGTATGGTTTACTTCGGGGTGGAACTGCACTCCGTAAATTCTTTCTTTCACAGCTTCAAAGCTGCTGATAAGTCCGTTTTCACTTTTAGACGTAGCTTTAAATCCACGGGGTAATTTTTTTATGTGATCGTGGTGACTCATCCAAACTGTCAGGTCACTTTGTACACCTGAGAGTATTCCTTTGCGTGATGTTATGTGAATATTCGTTTTGCCGAACTCCCTGGTAACGCCTCCTTTAACACTGCCCTTAAAGTGATGAGAAAGCAGCTGCAGTCCGTAGCAGATGCCGAGTATAGGCACATTCAGGCTGAGTATCAGCTCAGCAAGTGAGTATGCATTTTTCATGTAAACGCTCTGGGGGCCGCCTGAAAGAATTATGCCTTTGATGGTTTTATCGTTTACGAGTCCCGTCATATCAGCGGTACATGCAATTACTTCTGAGTATACATGGCACTCCCTGACCTTGCGGGCAATCAGCTTGGTATACTGTGAACCGAAATCAATTATTATTATTTTATCTGCGTGCATATAAAAAATTACGAATTTCGAATTAGAAATTATGAATACTATAATGCAGTTTGTTATTTACTCATTGCAAATTGTTCATTGCGATTTTAACCGCTCCCCAAACAGGCGCAAACTCCGGCTGCACAAGCTTAATATCCGAAAAATTTTTCCTTGCTGCTTTTTTTAATTCAGCCGCCAGCAGTTTTTCCTCTGTTAACAGTGAACCCATCATAGCAATTGTATACTTCTGTTTCTTTAATGGAATAAAATGCGTCAGAAGATTCTCAGCAGCGTCCTTTATTATTCCAATTGATACTTTATCACCCTTTTCGGCGCAGCGGAAAACATGCCTGGTTAATTTTGATATTTCGAATCCTTTGTGATAAACCTGCTGAATGATGTTCGTTTCATCAATGCCAAATTCTTTTTTTATTACTGTTGCAAGCTTTTCTGCCTCGAGCCTTTTATCGTAATGTTTGGTAACCTTATAAAGCGCTTCGCGCGCGATCCAGTGACCCGAGCCTTCATCGCCAATATGCCTGCCCCATCCCCCTATACGGTTAATTTTTCCGCTACCTGCTCTATAATAGAGGATAGAACCCGTCCCCGCAATTAATATCCCGCAGTTTTTAACATTCTTTGCAAAAGCAGCTTCAAGGGCTATTTCTGTATCGGGCATTACAAAAACTTTTTTTATCCCGGTTGATTTCCTTAAAGCTGCTGCCAGGCGCTTCCTGTCCTTTTCGTACCTTGCGCCGGATATTCCCGCAGCAACTGCGGCGATGTTCTTTTTACCTACAACCCCTGAAACATCCTTCACAATCTTTTTCAGTCGTTTCAGCGATTCATCATACCCCAGTATATTCAGGTTAATGAACGGGAATTTGTATAATCTGATCTTTTCTTTCCCGCTTTCATTAAATGGATAAAGCAAAACCTCGCTTTTTGTCGCGCCTGAATCGATAGCAATAATATAACCGGCATTTTCGGGATATTTCAACTGGTCTTAATACGAAATGTTAGGGCAAAAATAAGGATAAATGCGTAAAAAGAATATGACTTTAGATTTCTGATTGTAAATGCTTAAATATTATATTAATTTATATATAGATAACCTTTGAAATTTATTTCATAGTGCTATCGCCTGAGTATTTTATTAATCAGCCTTGAAATAAAAATATGAACCCGAAAACTTTATTAATTGTACTTTTTGCTATTGTTTTATCCTTCAGTTTCTACTTTTCCTCAAAACCGGAATCACTTAAATTCAAAAACAGGGATTTGATATCATATACAGATGATATGGTGACCCCGAATTCTAATAAGAACCGGAATGTTAATTATGTTTACCAGCTAATTCCTCCTCCCCAGGATACAATACCGTTTCTCAGTACTTTTATTGATTATGCAACTAATGGCAACACTTTGAAACAATTGATTAAACATGGTGATACATTAATTGCAAGTTCATCTTTTGTTGATTCGCTGGGTGCTGCAAATCCAAATAACAGCAATTCTCTTGCTGTTGTCTTTAACTATTCTACTAATAACGGAGCTAACTGGCTGAATCCTGTTTACAATCCGATTACAAACGGCAGCAAATCGAGGTTTGGAGATGGTTCTATATTTTCTATATCGGGAGAAAAAACCATTTTGTTTGCAGGAAGAAACTGGAATTCACCAATAAGTTCAACAGTCAGAAGGGCGGGGGTTTCGTTTGATGTTTTGCTTGGTGCTTCTTCGTTTACTTTAAACAGGCTTGAAGGTACACTAGGTTATGATATATCAGCTTCTATCAGAGCAGATAATAAAGCTGCATGTTTGGTTAAAACGCCGTCATCGGCTGTTACGGATAATGACACACTATACTATACTACTTATACGCCAAATCTAACATTTCCGTTTTCACCATTAAAGGTTGTAAGAACCGCAGTTATGGATAACAGTGCCTGTTCATATACAATTGCATGTTCTCCGATAGATACTAATCATATTACTGTTGTTTACAATTATATAAATGACCATTTACCTTTCACAAAGGCAATAACTAAGGTTCAGATCTCTACTAATGCCGGTACTAATTGGTCCACACCATTTGAAATTAACCCGCTTGGTTTGATTAACGGGGATTCTTCGGGTTGTTTTTGGCATGAAGATGTAGCATATAAACCCGGTACAAATGAACCTTTTATTGTATTTTCGGCTGATGCTTCCGGTGTGGAGTTAGATACTTATAGAAAAGGTTTCAAGATCTGTATATGGAATCCAACCCTGAATGGTGGTTCACCGGTTGTTATTGCAGATTGGCACAACATCCCGATTTTAATGGATAACAGCACATTTTACAGGATAAGAAATTTTCATATTAACAGCAGAGTGGTAAATCATCCTTCAATTGGATTCAAATCTGATGGCAGCAGAATATTTGTTGCTTTTTCAGTCTGCCAGGTTGATACATCTTCATTAGGATTTACTTATGAAGATGTTTTTTATTCGTATTCCGATAATGGGGGAATGAATTGGTCAACCCCGGTTAACATGACCAATACCACTAACCAGGTTGAAAAATATCCGATAGTCCCAAAAGTATTTACCGGCAGCTTGCCTCCTGTAATGTACCAATGGGACCAGATTCCGGGTTGTCAGTCCTTTACAGACCTTGTACCGGTTAACAGGGTATACTGGATAATAAAACGGGATGTTCTTTTATCGGCACCAAATAGTGAAATTAATTCACATCCAAAACATTTTTCGCTTCACCAAAATTACCCCAATCCATTCAATCCTTCAACAAAAATCAGGTTTGAAATTCCGGGAGGCGGAAGCGAAGTTGTCCATTTGAAGGTATTTGATATTCTAGGCAGGGAAGTCCGCATGCTTGTTAATGAAAATCTCAAGCCTGGAATCTACGAAGCTGATTTCAATGCGGCTGATCTTCCAAGCGGGGTTTATTTTTATACATTATCTTCCGGAAAGTTTGTTGATACAAAGAAAATGATACTGGTTAAATAATATTCTCATTAATCACTTCGTCTCGAAAGTTGTTAGAAAGTAAGAATATTTAAGTTAATGTAAAAACAGAATATATCAGTATATATCAGTATATATCAGTATATTCGTTACTTATAATAGCTATAGTAATCCCCATAATGCATTAGTAAATTGAATTAACAATTTAAATCCAAGGGGGGATTAAATGAAAAATCAATTTACTTTCTTAAAGCTTGCAACAATACTAATTTTAATATTTACAGGAATTCTACAGGCTCAGCAGCCAACATGGGTATCGTTAACATCGGGTACCAATCAAGATCTTTATTCCGTTTTTTTTACATCATGTAAAACAGGCTACGTAGTTGGTCTGAACGGACTTATCCGCAAAACAACCAACGGAGGCGCAAACTGGAGCTCCTTGACTTCCGGAACTACCCAGGATCTTTATGAAATAAATTTCATAAATTCATCTACAGGTTTTGTTTCAGGTACCAACGGAACTATACGGAAAACCACTAACTCAGGTACAAACTGGACTTCACAAAATTCCGGTACCAATTCTACTCTATATGAAATTTTCTTCATAAATGTTAATACCGGTTTTGCAGCAGGTGAAGGTGGGGTTATGCGTAAAACAACAAACGGTGGCTCTAACTGGATATCACAATCAACAGGAACATCAAACTCTCTTTATGAAGTGCATTTCTTAACAAACAATATCGGTTTTTCGGTTGGGGCTAACGGTATTATAAGATATACAGTAAACGGCGGCACGAACTGGATCAGTGTGAACTCAGGTACTTCTGCAAGTCTGCTTGATGTAAGATTCAATAATTTGTCTTCATTCAGTACATTGTTCTGTGTAGGTATGAACGGTGTAATTTTAAAAACTGGAAACAGCGGTTTGAACTGGTCAGCGCTTAATTCAGGAACTACAAATGATCTTTACGAGATACATTTTACATTTACCGATGTTGGATACACAGTTGGTGAAGGAGGTATTATACTTTATACTGTAAATTCCGGAAATAACTGGATACAGCTTAACTCGGGTACTACCAATGATCTTCATTCAATTTACTTTCCTTCGTCTGATACAGGATATGCTGTAGGTAAAAACGGGACAATTAGAAAAACTTCCAATGCATTGACATATATTCCAACAGTATCAAATATTATACCGGAGAATTTTTCACTGGAACAAAATTATCCTAATCCGTTCAATCC
>JAUQWQ010000117.1 GCA_030835085.1 Ignavibacteria bacterium | reverse complement strand
CGATGTTGACAAGAAAATGCGGCGTGCTTACTGTAAACATGAGCTAATGGTGTTAATGAATTAAAAAGAAGAATTAATTCCTCAAATATCGTCATATTTGTTTTATTCTGAAAGGATTGCTTCGTGCTTCTTTTTTACTTTTGCCTTATATCATTCCCAAAACGTCTCGCTGATCTTCTTAACATATCTTAACGATGCGAGCTGTTTGATGTTATCTTTGAATCCTGTCTGGCGTGAACTGCCTATACAGAGCCACTCGCTATTGCTGCAGCCGGATCTTCCCTTTGAGCCTTTCATCAGTTCAAGAGTTGGATCGATCCTGCTTACTTCCTGCCACACGGTTTCATCGGCGGGAATGCAAAACTCGTAATTTATACTCATCACTTCTCCCAATGCACGATGCCTGTAGCCGTCATCGGTGAATTCATTCAGATCAAATTTTATCTTCATTTCATAATACGGCTTTAGGTATCCTTTTTCATTCACGTAAATTTCGTATGCATCCAGTCTTGTGCCGCGCATATTGGCAGTATTCTCGCTTCCGAAAATTATCCCGAGCAATACATAAGCTTTCACAAAAACATCCCTGTTCACAAATCCCGCAAGCTCAAGCCCCGCACTGCTCATATCAACCAGCGGAATCTCATAGCCGTCTGCAAGCTGTAATTCATAATTCCAGATCTTCTCATCACCAAGCTTGCTTCCGTCATGCGGCGGCACGTATTCAATGAGTTTTCCGGCAATGAAAGCTTCGCGGTTATGGTTGCTTTCAATATCATCCCAAATCCAGCAAGTGTCAATTGTTATTGGCGGAGCGAGAGGATCAAGCTCAACTGACTCTGCATCTATCCTGTATCCTGTTGCGCTCTGGTGATTGGGGTTACTATCGCCTATTACTATCCCGAAATAGACCGTTGCATAAACAATCACGTTTTGGTTCTCAAGTTGCTTGAAGTCAATTGAATCACCACCCGGTTTTGAAATAACAGGATAGGCTCCCCCGAGCGGAAAAGCAATTTCCCATTGCCAGAACATATGCCCCGAGCCTTTGCCTTTTTCCCATGGAGTAAACTTCTGCAGCCTGCCGTAAATTATGACATCCTTGCCTTTATTTACATTTACATCATTAACCGTGCGGCAAGTATCTCGGGGAGGATTATAGTTGCTCTCGGCGGATTTTGTACTGAAACCGATTCCCGTAACCAGCAGCAATGTAATGATGAGTGATTTCATTCTAATCTCCTTTATTTATTGACACTTGCGGGGAAGGTGATGTGTTCCGTTTAGAAGGATTTCATACTGAACTTTAGAAATTTATGGCAAGACATATCTCTTGTTTATCGGTGTTCAAATCTGATTATTCCTCCCCGAAGTAATCATTATCTATCCTCTTTATTTCGTATCTGTTTACTTGCGAAACCCCTAAATCAAAATCTATCATATACTGAGCTAGTTGCTCACCATCTATTAAGACAATTTTCGTTTCGTTTTTTGGAACATACTCGATTGCTTCTTTTGTGAAAGATGATGTTGTAATGAAAATTCCCTTCTTTGCACCTTGACCTGCTAATGCACCCACAAATTTATGTAATTCTGGACGCCCAACAACACTACCGGGTTGCCACCTCTTTGCCTGAATATAAATAATGTCCAGGCCTAGCTTATCTTCTTTAATAGTACCGTCAATTCCTTCATCACCACTTCTGCCAATTGCTCTACCTGCATCTTTTATTGAACCACCATATCCCATTTTCACAAGTAGCTCAACAACTAACTTTTCAAAAAAAGCAGGTGGCAAATTCATAACTTTGTTCATTAGTTCTTGTGCTAATGTTCGCCTGATCTTTTGATAGGAGTATTCCAATGACTCCTCGGGGGTTTGCTGTTCCTGATGTTCGTCGCTTTCAATTTCAACAGTTTCCTCTCTCTTCAGTGATTGGAACTCGACAAATTCGGGGAATTCGCGCAAAAATTTTACATCTATTCTATTCGGTTTTCTTCCCAAAATATCCAAACCTCGGGATGAAATCTTCAATTGACCTCTTTTAGGAGATTCTATCAAGCCAGCTTTTTTCATATAAGTTCTTGCCCAGCCAACTCTGTTATCGAAAATTGGCTGCTGCCCACTCGGTAATAACTCTTTTCTTTCTTGGTCACTGAGCTTGTACTTCAAAGCAAGTTCTTCAACTAAGTTTCTGAAGGACCATTCTTTCCCATCTGAAATTAGTGTTAGTAATGGCAACATAATTGATTGATAATCTGGTATAGGCATGTTATTTGTTTTGGTTTACTAATTCATAATTCGTAATTTCTAATTCTTAATTGCCTTAACTTCCACTCCATCCTTCTTATCAAGGACTTCCCATCCCATTTCTTTTAATTCATCACGCAGCTTATCGGCCTTCTTGAAATCTTTTGCCTTCTTAGCTGCTATACGCTCTTCAACCAGCTCCATTACTTCTGCCGGTACTTCGGTTTTTACTGATTCAATATCCTTATCAAGGCCCAGTCCCAGCACTCTTTCAAAATCATTAACCAGATTCATCTTCTCGATGCTAGTCAGTCTATCGTTCCGTACAACTCCCCACAGCACAGCTATCGCCTGCGGCATGTTAAGGTCATCATTGACGGCTTCGCGGAATTTATCACGCTCTTTCTCAGGCATTGAAGCATCCCGCGCATCAAAATTTTTCTTCGCATCATCCCGGATAGCCTGAACGTTTTGCCTCAGGCGCGAAAGTGTTCCCTTCGCCTGGTCAAGAATTTCCCAGCTAAAGAGCAGGCGTTTGCGGTAATGCGTACCAAGGCACATGTATCGGTAATCCATTGCGCTGTAACCTTTATCAATAAGCAACTGAAGCCTGAGGAACTCGCCCTTTGATTTACTCATCTTGCCTGATTCTTCTTCAAGGAATGCACCGTGCAGCCAGTAATGAACGTACGGCTTGCCGTTGCACGTTTCGGATTGAGCAATTTCGTTTGTGTGGTGAATCGGTATGTGGTCAATTCCTCCGCAATGAATATCAAATGTATCGCCAAGGAATTTTTTGCTCATGGCAGAGCACTCAACATGCCACCCGGGGAATCCTTTGCCCCAGGGTGAATCCCACTCCATCTGGCGCTGTGAATCCTTTGGTGAAAATTTCCAAAGTGCAAAATCCGTCTTGCTCTTCTTCTCGCTGCTGAACTCAATGCGTGTGCCTTCTTCAAGCCCTTCAACATCAAGTATTGCAAGCTTTCCGTAATCTTTCAGCTTAGATGTATCAAAGTAAACGCCGTCGCTGGTTATGTATGTATAGCCTTTTTTATCCAGGCAGTTTATTAATTCTATTTGCTCGGGAATATATTCCGTAGCTTTTGTGTAACAGGTTGGCGGAAGTATATTTAATGCTCTTGCGTCATCAAGGAAGAATCCGGTATAATATTTCGCTATTTCCCAAACGGATTTACCGGTGCGGGCAGAGCCTTTTTCCATTTTATCCTCGCCTTCATCGCCATCGCTCACTAAGTGGCCAACATCGGTGATGTTCATAATATGCGTTACATCATAACCGTTGTAT
>JAUQWQ010000116.1 GCA_030835085.1 Ignavibacteria bacterium | reverse complement strand
ATACAAAATTACCAGGAAGTTTTCCGCCTCTCTAAGAGGTGAATTTTTTAATGATAAAGATGGCTTCCTTACCGGAGCATTTACTGATAATAACGGAAAACAAACGGGATTGATAGCTTACGGCATAACTCTAGGACTAGAGATCAGACCGGTAGAAAATGCCTATTTCAGGGTAGAATCACGCTATTTATCTGCAGAGAAAGAACAGAAAATTTTTTCTGACAGCAAAAATTCTCGAATTGAAGCAAATACAAGTATTGGAATAGAATTTTAGCTTTAAAGCGAAAATAAATTAAGATATTATGGTAGTTCCGCAGGGTAAAAATCCTGCGGAGTTTTACCGTTTGTATATGGTTAACCCAATTGATCTGAAATACGATGCCACGGGGCAGAATTTTTTCCAGCTTATTCAAAAAGGAAGGCGGGGGAGCTTTAAGATATATATCGGGCTTGCTGCCGGGGTTGGCAAAACTTACCGGATGCTGCAGGAAGCGCACCAGTTGATGGCCGCAGGAATTGATGCAGCCATAGGGTATATTGAAACGCACGGAAGGGCTGAAACTGAAAAGCTTGTTTTGGGAATTCCAATAATACCCCAGAAACAGATCTTTTACAAAGGCAAAGAGCTTAAGGAAATGGATATTGATTCGATACTTTTGCGCAGACCCGAAGTTGTGATAGTTGATGAGCTTGCACATACAAATGCGCCGGGCAGCAGGAATGAAAAACGTTACCAGGACGTTGAAGAATTGCTGAATAACGGAATTAACGTCATAAGCGCCATTAACATCCAGCATATTGAAAGCCTGAACAACTTTGTTGCCGGCATTACAAAAATAAAAGTAGCTGAAACTGTTCCCGATAAAATTGTAGGTTTAGCCGATGAAGTGGTGAATATTGATCTTACTGCTGATGAACTGATACAAAGACTTAAAGACGGCAAAATTTACACAAGCGATAAGATACAGTCAGCGCTTGCGAATTTTTTCAAGCGCGAACACCTGCTTCAGCTGCGTGAGCTTGCCCTAAGGGAAGTTGCCAATGCTGTTGAAAAGAAAATAAATTCCGAAGTTACTGCTAACGACAGGGCGCCGGATGAAGTTATACTTGTTTGTCTTGGCAGCGACCCTGAAAAAAATGAAAAGCTTATCCGAAGAAGTGCAAGGATATCTGAGAGATTTGAACAGAAATGGTTCACCCTTTATGTTGACACTCCAGATAACTCATTCGAAAATATAGACCTGAAACTGCAGCGCTACCTTATAAATAATTTCAAGATGGCAACAGAAATGGGCGGTATCAGCGAAAAGGTAAGTGCACCTGATGTAGTAACAGGTATAATTGAATTTGCCAAAGAAAAGAATATTACTAAAATTGTTCTTGGTAAACCTGCTAAAAAGGGTTACCTGAAGAAAATAATCTCAACTCCAATTGTCGATAAACTCATTGAGGCAGTTTCGAAGGAAGAACGGGATTACGATATTGAAATTATTGCTTAAAATATTACTTAAGTCATGAAAATTAAGCTGAAAACTCTTTTCCTGCTGGGTTATTTACTGATGGGAGCAGTTGTTCTGCTGCTTGGTTTCACCGGCATATATTTTATAGAAAAACTCTCCGATACACCCGATAAAATATTAAAGGATAACTACGGCAGTATCATTGCGGCGCAGAATATGATCGATGAGCTTGATAACATGGATAACGCAATCATAATCTATGTTTCGGGCAAGCCTGATAAAAATATAGCGGATTCATTATTTACTTCGGCAAGAGATAATTATTTTCTTAATCTGAAAAAATGCGAAAGTAACATTACTGAGCCCGGTGAAACAGAGCTAACCGCTGATATAAGGAAAAGGACCGATCATTATATCAGCACATTTGAACAGAACAAGCTGTCTCTAAAAAACATTCTTGCTTACGATACTTTGATTGCGCCGCAATATACTCTGCTGAAAAAATCCTGTTATGAACTTCTCAATCTTAATCATAAAGGAATGCTTAACAGGCGGGATGAATCAGTGAAAATTTCCGAAAGCGCAGAGCTGTATATGCTGGTAATATCCGGTTTATCGCTGATTATAGTGCTTATAGCAATAATGAAAGTACCGTCACTTATTGTGAATCCTATAAATGAATTCACAAAAAAAGTTGAAGCTATTTCGGAGAAGAAATATTCCGAACGGGTTGAAATTAACTCAGACAATGAGCTGGGGAAACTTGCTGTATCGTTTAACAACATGGCAGGCAGACTTGAAGAGTATGAAATGAGCAATATTGAAATGCTCATAGCTGAAAAAAGACGCGCTGAGGCTATTGTAAAAAGTATGATTGACGGTATAATTGTACTGAATGAAAAGCATGAAGTTATTCTTGTGAACAACATCGGCACAGAGTTACTGGGAATTTCTGAATCTGTTCTTACGGGGCAAAATTTGCTTGATTTATCACATACTAACAACCTTGTTAAGAACATTACAGAGGACTTTTCGAAACACAATAAAGAAAAAGGAAATTTAAAATATATCAGAATAGTTTTCCGGGAAAGGGAAGAATACTTCCTGAAAGAAATTCTTAATGTTACCGATGAGAAGAGTCCTGAAAAAGCTCTGGGATATATAATAATCTTAAAAAATGTCACCGGTTTCAAAGAGCTTGATGAATTGAAAAGCGGGTTTGTGGCAACAGTATCGCATGAGCTGCGAACGCCGCTATCGGCAATGAATATGAGCCTGAGACTGCTGCAGGATGAAAGAATTGGCTCTATGAACGACGAGCAAAGACGATTAACTTCAGCTATGAAAGATGAAGTGAAGCGCCTGCTGAAGCTTGTGAATGAACTGCTTGATCTTTCGAAAATTGAATCAGGCAGTGAAATACTTAAATTCAGGGAAGTGAAAGCCGATGAGCTGGTTGATGCGGCTATTACACCTATGCTGCTTCAGTTTGAGCAGAAGAACATTGAGCTGGTTACCGAAATTGAACCGGGTCTGCCGGGGTTAAAGGTCGATGCCAACAAAATAGCCTGGGTTATGATAAACCTGCTCAATAATGCTGTAAGGTATTCAGCTGATGGCGGAAAAATTATCCTAAAGGTCAGCAATGATGGAAAGAAAATTGTATTTTCAGTCAAAGATTATGGAGCCGGAATTGAACCGCAGTACCTTAGCAGGATATTCGAAAAGTTTGTTCAGGTGAAATCAAGGAATATTGAAAGCATAAATAAAGGTGTGGGGTTAGGACTCGCTATTTCAAAAGAATTTGTTAACGCCCACGGCGGTGATATTTGGGTAAAGAGTGAAATAGGGAAGGGAAGTGAATTCAGCTTTTCGATTCCGGTAAATTAACTATTCCCGCGAAAGCGGGAATCTCGGTTTGTGATATTCAATTTCTTTGGAGTTAACTTCTTCATTTCTGCAAAGTCTCCTGAAGGAACTCTGCAGTTTTCAAACCACCATCTGAGATTAATGTGTATATGAAGTTAAAAGTTTAATCTTCATATATATAATATTCTGATATCACATCCCCACTGACAAAGCCAGTTCTGAGACCTACAGTTGAAGGGGGGACTTTATCTAAAATTTTGGTAACACTATAATTCAGCCGTATATTTTAGACTCCTTAAATCCGCAATGGTGGTTTGTGCATTTCCGGAACTGTATATTTCCTCTCTCAATGTACATGGGTTACATAGTTTCCTAGAACAACGCAGCCAGATTTACTTCTTCAATTAATCCGAACATTTTGCTTACTATATTATTAAGTCCCGCGAAATACTGCGCTGTCATTGCCAGACAGTTAATAAAGATCAATGTGTAAACAGCCGCCCAGAATAAATGTTTAATGATGGTCATTTTAACGCTCCTTTTAAAAATATTTTACAATACTTTTAATAGTAAACCCTTCGGGTTTACTTGGAGTTGTTTCAGGAATGTTACTATATGTTAAAAGTTGTAACGGGGGTTGGGTGCATTCTAAATAAGTGAAAATTATTGATGTGAGGTTTTTCTGTTTCTAAGGCACTTGCTGTCTTTGCATAGCCTCTTGAGAGCTACACTTCGGTTTTCAAACCCCCATCTGCAATTCAAGTGTAGACAATATTAGAAGTTTAATTTTAATATGAATTGTATTCATAGATTTCTTCCCCTCTTCAGCTGAAGGGGGGACAATATTTGTGTTATCGTTAAAAATTTGTAATTGAACCACAAACAATAATATTGGAATAATAATGAGGGGGGTTTTGCCTTTTATCTTCGGGGTAACAAGTTCTTATCGCTTACTGTTCAAATATCTCTTCAGCCAGCTAAGGTCATAAATCAGAGTTGTTAAATTAACCATCGAAGTCCTTGAAAGTGATAAATATTTTTCTTCGATTTCCTTGCGATCAGCTTCATCTGCATCAAGCAGCAGATCTTTTAAATAATTGGTGAACTTTATCATATTGGCTTTGTATTCGCCCATGATCTTCTCACGGGCTTCATCAGCTGTTGGCGGCTCTTCGCCGTTTGAGCCCGGTTTTTTCTGGGTTGTTATGGCAACATTGCTCTGCAGAATTCTGCCTAAACCATTGAGGTACTTTGCCGCAAACTGGATATCATAAAACAGCTTATCTTTGCCTGATTGATCTGCAATTTCAATCAGCACCATCATTTCAATTACATTTTTTAGCTTATTGCCTGAATAAACATAAAGCTCTTCTATTGTTTTTTTTGTTTTATCTGAAATTTTCATGTTTTCCCAAAATCCCCGCTAAAGCGGGGATCTCTGTTTGCGAAGTATCGATAATTCTGTTTTGTTTAGATTATTTTTGGACCTGGAGTTCGTGAATACTCACTATATCAAATTCTCATCTTTCGATTCATACACATGGCGAAGCATTTTTTCGTATGCATCTGACATATTCACATTTCTTCTGCTCATTGAAGTACGTGCAGTACTTATTGCTTTTTCAATTTCGTAAGAAATAACTTCATTATTTGAAGCATCTTCCCAGCTGAAAGAATTTATCTTTTTGTTATGGTAACCGGAGCCATATAGATTTGAAGATATGCCCACCATTGTGCCTGTATTCAGCATAGTCTGTATTCCGGTTTTTGTATGGTCGCCAATTATACTGCCAAGGAAAATTGAATTGGTATTGATCTTTTGGTCGTCAATATTCAGTACAATTTTTGAATAATTGTTCTTTAAATTGCTCGTTGTTGTGCCTGCTCCCAGATTCACCCATTCACATAAATATGAATGACCAAGGAATCCGTAATGCTGCTTGTTAACATACCAGTGCAG
>JAUQWQ010000010.1 GCA_030835085.1 Ignavibacteria bacterium | reverse complement strand
TGCTCAGCCTGTGCCTTGGTTTCCTGCAGGCACAAAATATCAGGTGATGTTTTTTTGAACCACTTGGGAAAATCCTTTTTCCATATAGCCCTTATGCCGTTAACGTTCCAGCAGAATATTTTGATCTCTTTTTTTGCCATGTTATTAATTTAATACCGCCTGCCCTGTTTCTACAGCGGAAGTGGATATTCATTTAACTAATTTGTAATTATTTTTACATCAGAAGCGCTAAATTAATTGTTTGCTTTCAAAATTCATAGATTAAAATTTTGGTAAATTATGCAAAGTATATTTATGGATAAGGGCAAAAAGCCCGGCGAAGCTGAACTGAAATCAGCATTAAGCAAAACATTCCCTTACTGGAAGACAATTGAAGAGTTTACATTAAAGGCTGAACCATCAGCAAAAGGCGATTGGCACTTTTCAGGCGCAAAGTTCGGGTGGAGCTATCGCATCAGTGATAAAAAACGGGTTGTCATCTACCTGCTGCCGCGTGATGGATTTTTCAAGGCTGCGTTTGTTTTTGGAGGCAAAGCGTATGAAGAAGTTATGGCAAGTGATGTATCAGATGAAATTAAAAATGAACTGAAAGCAGCCAAACCTTATGCCGAAGGCAGAGGGATAAGGCTTGAGGTAAAAAGTAAAACTACGGTTAGAGATATAAAGAAGCTGATAAAAATTAAGGTTGGGAATTAGCTACACTCTGAAAGCTAATAATGTAATTCGCGAAATCAGTGGCTGATCTTTTGATTATTTATCTCTTCGAAAATCCCCGTTTAATACCTTTAAAACCGGCATCAAAGAAATTATTTATCAGTGCTGCCTGTTCTTCGGCTGTTGTTTTTTCTATGATGGCTTCATAAGTCAGCAAAAGACCCTGCCAGCCGGAATCATGCAAATGCGCGCCTTCGGGAAGCTCGAGTGTATTCATTTTTCTGAGTTCAGGATAAATTGTCATATACACATAAGGCATTTCATACATTTCATCACCGTTTGAGACCCCTATGCCCATAAATTCATCAATTTCGTCTATTTTTCGCCCGCTGAACCACTTGAAGGCATTATCAAAGTGATGCGGCCACAGGCATATTTGCGATTTTACGCCGTCGTTGAAAGGAATGCCCTTGTAGAAAGAATTTATGAGCTCAGAAAAATTCACAAATTGCAGCAGGAATTCCTGCGCCGCTTCGGGGTCAATTTCAATTTTGCGCTCATTATCAAACTCACCCACTGTTACATTAGGAGTGATGCCAAATTCAGCTTTCAATACATCAAGCACTTCAGTGCAAAGTTCACTTAGCGTTTTACCTGTAACTGTGACTGAAGCATAACGGTTCTTACTATCCGCAATTTCAACAGCAAGTATTTCCGCGTTGAAGCCAATTTCCAGTTCATTTAACGCATTCATCGGGGGCGTGCAGAATCCTTTGCTTACTACACTCAGCCATATATTATCATTCTTTGCAATTGGCTGTACCAGGGCTTCGCGCAGCCTGCCAACAAGCTCCGCAACGGAGTGGATCCTCCGCCTGGTCTTAACATACTGCTGCTCCTCTAATTCCGGGAAACCTGTCATTTATTTTATTCCTTCTATTCTGTCTTTAAATACATTGACTAGCTTATAGTCCTGATTTAATTTCATTATATCTTCCCATAAAGATGAACATATTCTATGTAGTTCTTTTAAACTAACGTTTCCTATTTTAATGTGTATGATCTTGGGTGGCGGGTTTGAGACAATGATTCTGTTGGAAAAATCAGAGTCTTTTGAAATAATTGTAAGATTCTTACGTTTGGCATACTCCCATACTTCTTCATCTTTCATTTCATCATTAATATCTTTTAAGTGTTCAAATTCGTCAGAGTTCCAGAAAGAAAAGTAATAGGGTAGGTTTACGTCAACCAAAAACTTAACCATTAAGCTGTTTCTTCTTTGATAATATATTGCCTATCAAGAATACTGGCAGCAAATTTTAGGCATGCTTCAATATCCTCAGGTACTAATGAAGGAAATTGTTTCAGAATATCTTCCTGGCTGTCTCCGGCGGCAAGGAATTCAAGAATACTCTGAACGGTTATTCGTTTTCCGTTTAAGACGGGTTTGCCATTACAAATATTATCGTCTATTATTATTCTATCTGCTAACTTCGTCATAATATTAAATATACATATTTTTTATACTTAGAAAAATTGAAAAGTAAGTTTATTATTAAATATAGTGTTTTTAATAATTTAAAATGCGTCTTGTATACACCCGACTCCGCTAGATTCCAAAACCTGCATCCTGTAACCTGTAACCTGTAACCAATTTATCTCACTACCGGCAAGCCGGCTGATTTCCAGTATTCAATTCCGCCTTTAAGATTATACACCTGCTCAAACCCCATACTTTTCATCTGCTTTACCGCGCCAACGCTTCTTGATCCCGATGCGCAATATACTAAATATGGTTTCTTCTTATCAAGTTTTTCAAGGTACGCTTTAAAACCGCTCGAAGTATAGCTCATATTCTGTGCCCCGGCAATCTTATCTCCTCCGAACTCAAACGCGCTGCGCACGTCAAGTATCACCGCATCGGGCTCCTTTGTAAGCTCACTGAATTTTTCAGGGGTAACATCTTCAGCTGTACTTTTAGGACCGCTCAAGAAGAACATATACACAAAAACCAAAACTGCTACTACCGCTATTGCTATTATTACTTTATTGTTCAATTTTTTTTACCCGCACAAACGGGCATCCGTTAAATTACTGTTTTACAAAATGAACAATCGCTGCTGATTGTTGAGCCGCGTTTTATGCGGCGAAACCTTACTCCGCAGGAGGAAGGATAATTGTTAAGCTTTCTTTGCCATCAAATTCAGCGCACTGCCCACTTTGAACCAGTCAATCTGCTGTTTGTTCATTGTGTGATTCAGCATAACCTCATCGGTAGTGCCGTCTGAGTGATGCAGGGTCATTTTTACCTGGCTGCCGGGAGCGATATCTTTAACATCAAGGTCTATCCTGTCATCCTCGCGTACTTTATCATAATCTTCCGGTTCAGCAAATGTAAGCGGCAGCATACCCTGTTTCTTTAAATTGGTCTCGTGTATCCTCGCAAATGATTTAACTATGATTGCCTTACCGCCTAAGTGGCGCGGCTCCATAGCCGCATGCTCACGGGATGAACCCTCGCCGTAATTTTCTTCGCCAACTACAACCCACGGTATAAAGTTAGCCTTATAATGCCTTGCAACGTTTGGTACCTCGTCATAGTTTCCGGTCAGCAGATTCTTTACATGATTGGTCTTATCGTTGAACCAGTTTAATGCGCCAATGAACATGTTATTTGAAATATTATCCAGGTGACCACGGAACCTTAGCCACGGACCCGCCATGGAAATATGATCGGTGGTACATTTTCCTTTTGCCTTAAGCAGAAGGTACATATTCTTATAATCCTTTTCAAAATCCGGGTGAACAAACGGGAAGAGCCTCTGCAAACGTTTGCTCTCCGGGTCAATTTCAACACTTACCGCTGAACCATCCGCAGCGGGGGCAACGTAGCCATTCACTCCTTTTAAGTAACCGTTCTTCGGAAGCTCATCGCCTTTGGGCTCGGCAAGCTTTACATCTTCGCCTTTACTGTTCTTAAGCGTATCGGTTAAAGGATTAAACGTAAGCTTTCCTGCAAAGGCAAGCGCGGTTACAATTTCAGGCGATGCAACAAAAGCATTTGTTGCGGGATTCCCGTCATTACGCTTCGAAAAATTCCGGTTATATGAAGTAATAATAGAATTCTTCTCGCCCTCTTTAACATCATGACGCTTCCACTGTCCAATACAGGGTCCGCATGCGTTTGCGAGTACCAATCCGCCGACCTTTTCAAATATCTCAAGCTGTCCGTCACGCTCAATTGTTGCGCGGATCTGTTCGCTGCCGGGTGTTATTGTAAATTCTGATTTGACCTTAAGCCCCATTTCCAGTGCCTGTTTAGCCACTGATGCGGAGCGCTCCATATCTTCATATGATGAATTTGTGCAGCTTCCAATAAGCGCAACTTTAAGCTCTTCAGGATACTCCTTATCTTTAACAGCCTGTTTGAATACTGAAATAGGCCATGCTAGATCAGGTGTGAACGGACCGTTTATGTGGGGCTCAAGCTCGCTTAAATTTATTTCAATTACCTGGTCATAATATTTTTCGCTACCTTCATCCGGTCTAAGATAATCGGCAATTTCGTTTGCAAGCTTGCCAACTTCTTCGCGCTCAGTAACGGCAAGGTAATCATACATTTTTTTATCGTATGCAAAAAGTGATGTTGTCGCGCCGATTTCAGCGCCCATGTTACAAATTGTTCCTTTACCTGTGCAAGAAATATTATCAGCGCCTTCGCCGAAGTACTCAACAATTGCGCCCGTGCCGCCTTTTACCGTGAGGATACCAGCTACTTTAAGTATCACATCTTTTGGCGAGGTCCATCCGCTTAATTTACCTGTTAATTTTACACCTATGAGTTTAGGAAATTTTAATTCCCACGGCATACCCGCCATAACGTCAACCGCATCTGCTCCGCCTACGCCTATTGCTATCATTCCGAGTCCGCCGGCATTAGGTGTGTGTGAATCAGTTCCTATCATCATCCCGCCCGGAAAAGCGTAATTTTCAAGCACAACCTGGTGAATAATTCCCGCACCCGGCTTCCAGAAGCCGATGCCGTATTTATTTGATACGCTTGCGAGGAAATCATAAACTTCCCTGTTTTCATTTTCAGCAGTAAGCAGATCTTTTGCCGAGCCAACTTCAGCCTGTATCAAATGATCGCAATGGACGGTTGAAGGCACTGCGACTTTGGGTATTCCCGCGGACATGAACTGCAGCAGCGCCATCTGGGCTGTTGCATCCTGCATCGCGACCCTATCAGGAGCAAATTCAACAAAATCCTTGCCGCCTGTATAGGGAGTTAATGTATCACCCCACAAATGCGCGTAAAGAATTTTTTCCGCATAGGTCATTGGCCTGCCTAATATTTTTTTTGCAGCATCAACTTTTCCTTTAAATCCTGAATACACTTTTTTGATCAGATCTAAATCAAACATTTTTTTTCCTCATTCCCCGTTAACCCCTTCAGGGCGAAAGCGGGAATTTATTGTAATAATATTTTTAAAATAATTGTTAACTTTTTTTAATTTGTAAAACTTATATTTTCCGGCTTCAGTAATTCCATCCCTTTGAACTTAAGCAGAAGCTGCGCATCGGTAACGACATCTTTCATGCAGTAATTCTTTATGCGCTCAAGATCCTTATCTATCCAGTACGTGCTCCAGACCTGGCTGCCGTCAATATCATCCTTGGGTGATTCAATCCCGAACACTGCCGCAAGCAGGTTAAGCGATGTATAGTTTTTGTAATCGCCGAACTTCCACATATCCATAGTATCAATTAACTGAACTTCCCACGGTTTTTTGCCGGCATTATCAAGCAGGTAGGGAATCGGCAAGCCGTTAATCAGACACCTGCGCGCAATGTAAGGAAAATCAAACTCCTTGCTGTTATGCCCGCATAACAAATGGTCATCAGTACTGAAGCTTTTATTCAGCGCTTCGCTGAATTCTTCAAGCAGCTTTTTTTCATCGTCACCGTAGAATGCTTTCACTTTGAACTGCAAACCTGTGCCGTTCTCGAAAAAATATCCCGCACAAATGCAGATTATTTTCCCGAACTCGGCATATATACCCGCTCTTTGATAAAGCCCGTCGGGTGTTAAACCCTCTTTGATATCACGGGCCATTTTTTTCTTCCACAGCTCTTTCCACTCAACAGGAAGCTCATCGTATGCAGCGTACTGCGGCACCGTTTCAATATCAAGCACAAGTATGTTCTTCAGGTTTATTCTATCAAGCATTGATCAGTTTATGACATTATATATGTTTGTCTTAAATATTTGTAAAACTATCAATCTATTTTTTTGCTTTTTTACTTTTGCCTTCTTGACTTGGTCCAGCTGAAGGCTGGAAAAAGTTTGCTTTCTTTAAAAACAATTTATTATATGATTCAGCTTTGCCTTGCCATTCTCTATCATAATTGCCGCTATATCAAATCGCTTTTCATAATCATCATACTTTGGATTCAGCATAATATACCCCTGGGCTGAGTGTATCATCTGCTGCATTTTTCTTTCGGTCACCGATTCTTCCGGCTCACCGAACTTTTTGCTGCGCCGCGTCTTAACTTCAACAAATACTATTATCTTTTTTGTATCATTCTTAAATATCAGGTCAGTTTCGGCACGCTCATACCTGAAGCCCTGTTTAACGAATTCAAATCCAAGTGACACAAAATGTTCTTTTGCGATAGCTTCGCCGGTCTTACCCAGATCTGAAAGCGTACCCACGGCTTAGAAAAGCTCTCCCTGTACGGCTTTCAGCTTAAACGACCTTCTGTGAATTTCCGTGTAGCCAAACTCTATTATTTCTTCTATATGACTCTGTGTGCCGTAACCCTTGTGGTGAGAGAATGAATAATTGGGGAACCTGTTTTCATACTCGCACATTATCCTGTCACGGGTAACTTTCGCAATTATTGATGCTGCGGCTACCGAAAAACTTTTTTCATCGGCTTTAATTACATTGCGCACTTCAGCTATAGGATTAAAATAAAAATTCCCGTCTGCAATAATTACACCGGGAACTTCGTTCAGCCTGCTGATAGCCATATTCATCGCTTCTTTGGTGGCATTCAGGATATTAAGCTCGTCTATCTGCCGGTTATCTATAATTCCAACTCCCCAGCAAAGTGCCTGCGAGGTAATTTCTTCATACAGTTCTTCCCTGCGCTTATGTGTAACCTTTTTTGAATCATACACGCCTTCAATATAAACATCATCACTGAAAATTACCGCAGCTGCAACCACGGGACCCGCAATTGGTCCGCGCCCGGCTTCATCAACCCCGCAAAGCAAGCCTTTGCCTTCACGCCTTATTATAGTATCGTATTCTATTATTCCCCGGGTTCTAATGGATGGTGTTTTTGCCATTTTTTGGTAAAAGCCGCCTTAATATTTTTGCTCCTGCGGCATTTATGAAGCGGTTTTTTGCGTAAAACCTGAATTTATGATTTTTACTTTGAATTTAAAATTCAAAAAGTTATCTTATACAATTGATTTATAATGGTTTTTCAGATTTTTCCGGCCTTTTAAAAATTAGGGTTCATGAACATAATTGAGTGCAAATCAATAATAAAATCAATAATTAATCCGAATCTTGCTAAATAGTATCTTTAATAACCTCCTCAATTTCATTCTGCCAAACACCTGTTTGGCTTGCGATGAACCTATGGATCCCGGAAGCAGCTACCTGTGCAAATCCTGTTACGGCAAGCTTGAGCCGTACAAAGAAACCCATCCATGGCAGGCTGAGCAAATTGCGGGCGGAACAATTGATGATTCATTTTCTGTTTACTGGTTCCGCGAGGGAACCGCAATTCAGCCGCTCTTCCACGCGCTGAAATACCAAAAGATAAAGAAGGCGGGCTTAATGCTCGGCGAAGAAATCGGCAAACTTGCAGCTTCAAAGAACAGAAATGATATTGATTTTATCATACCTGTACCGCTGCACAAAGCAAAACTAAGAGACCGTACATACAATCAGAGTGAGTTCATCGCCCGCGGTATCAGCAATATCCTGAAAGCTGAAGTGATAAACGACGCAGTCATCCGCTCACGCTTTACACCTACGCAGACAAGACTTAATAAAGCCGAAAGGAAAGTGAATGTAAGCGGAGCATTCAGTTTTAATCAAAAATATGCCGGTAAGCTTCGCGGAAAAAATATTCTGCTGGCAGATGATGTAATTACCACGGGTGCAACCATACTGGAATGCGCTTCAGCCATAAAGTCAGCGGGCTGCGGTAAGCTTTGCATTTGCTCTGCAGCCTACGCGGAATTGAAAATTAATGTTGTATGAAGACACATATCTCTTTCCCAATCCGCCGTTGCAGACCGGTTTGTCAAAGGACTCCTTCGGGGGGAAAGGTTCCTGAGCTTTCTTTGCAATAGGGCGTTTTTTATCTTTTGATTATATTTGTAAAACCTCTAATTAGAAATCATACAAATGAAATACATACTACTGATTCTTATTGCTGTATTTATCGTGGCTTCGTGCGGAAAGAAGAATGAAAACACTTCAACCGAACAGAAACAAACAAATACAGATTCCAAAACAAACAATAGTAATGATATTAAATTCTCGGATAAATCATTCCTGAAATCATACAATAACTGTACACCAACAGATACCTGCACTTATTTCAGAGTTGATTATATAGAGGCTGTTTCCGGCAGCCATAAAGATAAGTTAAATAAACTTATCATGAATATTGTGAACAGCGGTGTTTCATTCGGTGATTCAACCATGCCCACAATGCAGGTGGCAGCTGATTCCTTTATGGCGCAATACGTAACAATGCGCAAAGAATACCCGGAATCACCGCAGTACTGGTACCTGGAGCAGTCAGTATCGGCAAACCTTGATCACCCGAAGATAATCAATCTTGCATCGGGCAACTCCTCGTATATGGGAGGCGCGCATCCGAACAGTTACCTGGAATATTACAATATCAGCAAAGAAACCGGTGATACGCTTTCGCTGAGTAATATATTTGTGGCGGGATTTGAAAAGAAGCTTAACGAACTTGTTGATGCTGCATTCCGTAAGGCTAACAATCTTAAGCCCGGCGATAATCTCGCCGATAAAGGCGGTTTATTCGAAAACAAAATTACATTCAACTATAACTGGCTAGTGAATAAAGATGGCAGTTTAACATTCTACTACAATCCGTATGAAATTGCATCTTATGCGCAGGGTCCGATAGAAGTTACGCTGACGAAAGAAGATATAACGCCGCTGCTTGCGCCAAACAGTCCGTTAAAATGAACTGAAAAGAATTTTGAAACAAAAAAGGAGGCTCTTTTTCGGCCTCCTTTTTCTATGGTTTCAAACACTCTTCATTTAAATTTATCGTCATAACCGCTTTTCTTAAGGAACGTTTCAAAATCCCGGACTTCTATAATATCTTTTACTGCCTGCTTTTTATCTTCTGCGTTTTCATAATATGATTCGCAGATTTTATAACCTATAAAATATCCCAGGTCGCTTGGCCTGCCAACTGATTTTTCACCTGAATAAAGCCAGCGTGAATAATCTTTGCTTGGCATTTCTTTTTTGAACTCTTTCCAAAGTCCTTTTTCATACTTATTGCCGTATATATAGTGGGCTGAATTAAGCTCCTTACCTGTTACCATCTGCGCAATAAAATCACACATACCCTCCGAAATGGCAGCCCCCAGCAGACTTTCCGGGTTATGTGACTGCAGCGTATGAATTGATTCATGCATTACTATCTTTTCTATATTTTCGAACATTCCGATATTACCCTTAAGCCAGTTATTCAGCTCATCTTTCGGGGAGTTTTCATCTGCGCACATAAGTTCGGCTCCAATCAACAGCATATGTCCCGATACGGTGCCGCCGGTATTAAAACATCCTATAGTAAAATATATATCAGGGTAATACACATCCGGGTAATTTTCTTTAAGCTTAACGAAATATTCTTTGAGTTTTTCTTTGATGCCTTCCAGTTTTAAGGTATTACCTCTTATCGATTCAAGATATCTTGGATAGGCTTTCAAAACTTTTGACATTTCTTTGGCATTTATTACTCTCCTTTTGGTAAATGCATCAAGCCCCTCGCTTCTTTTATCAAAATACAGTTTAGTTATATCCTCAACATTACCGGTAGTTTTATAAACATCATACATATCCCAGAAGTTATTTATATCCGTGGTAACAATTTTCATGTTCCCGATATCTTTTCTTTTATCCAGGTTAGCCTGCAGCTTCTCCATCAGGGGTTTCCACCGTGTATCGCTGCGCAGCTTTTCAAGATCGGTGTCGGATGTGATCCATTTTACATTTTCATACCCAAGCCCCGGAAGCTCTTCAAGCTTAAGGAAAGCATCATCGGGTCTGTTAAGCAGTGAATAAACACATGCCGCATTATATACAACATCCTGGTTTGTGGGCTCGAGCTTTAATGACTCTTCATATTTAATTATGCTGCCTTCGTATTCTTTAAGGTAGTACAGTGAATCACCCTGCTTTGAATACGTTGCTGCATCCTGAGAGAATAACCCTGTTTGTGCCGCAGAAAAAGCAAACAGAACAAAAAATATTGTTTTTATTTTCATATCAGTAAAAATATATCGGGGCTATTGTTATCCCCTGTTGTTTGATCTTAATGCTATTAAATATCCGTCAGGGTCTTTGATAAAGAACATATCGTTATTTGTGTTAATTGCCTTTGCGTAAAGCGGTCCTGTAATGACTTCAACTCCTTTATCTTTCAGTATTGAGCGCACCTTTTCCAGGGGAGTGTTCAGCTCCATCCGGAATATTACTTCATCTTTGTTTGGTGTGTGATTGCCGTTTTGCCTGACAAGCAGAATTTTCTGGCTGCCGAATTTGAGCGAAGTTTCGCCGTTACCGTTTGAAATGTTTTCAACTCTGAATACATCTTTGTAGAACAAAGCTGAGCGGTTCACATCGCTTACATGCAAAATGAGGTGATCAATTCCTGAAACAGAAATTCCGCCGTTACTGTTCTGCCTGTTGTATTCCTCAAAATTGCGCTCAAGGTGTTTACCCAGGTTCGCAAAAATACCCGATATCTGTTTTGAGTGCATCCTGCTCAAATTGATGACTTTTGATACAGCCTTCAGCCAAAGCCTGTTGCAGCTTATATCAATTTCCATTGTGAGCTTTGTGCCGCCCGGGGTCTCTTCAAAACGCCATGCGGTTTTGCCTATCCACGCACCTTCAACATAATCGATGGCAAGCAGCCTGTTGGTTTTAAATGCGCTAACAACCGATTTCCATTTTACAAAGGGACCGTTCTGTACGTTTATCCGTGTGCCGATTATCGCAGGGTCAAGATACTCAAGCTCGCTTTTTACCTCATGCGGCCACCACTTGCTGTAGGATGCAATATCTGTCACCGTACGGTAGACATAATCCACCGGGTAATTCAGCTGCACGGAATCTTTTGCTTTAAGCTCTCCCATAAAACAAAAATAATCAATTTTATTTTTTTAAATAAGGGATTTAAACATAAACACAGTAATCAGCGAACCACTAAAAGAAACTCTTACATCGGCACATTAACTTCTTCATAATAACAAACTGCGCCGTAACCTTTGATATAATACTCTTTAATATAACCCATAACATCGCTTAAAATTCCCCTGCTGCACAGCATTTGTACTTTTGTAATATCTTTCTCGTCTGCGTCTGAAGGCCGGGAGCCTTTTAGATCTTCCCTGACATAATAGACGATAGCGAATTTTTTAATGTTCGGTATCAGGTGGTCGGCAACTTCGGGTTTGGTAACAACATTTACCAAAAAATGCGGCGTGGATACTGTAAACATAATGATATATATTGTTAAATTATTATTTTATTTTAATTCCGAATTCAACGTTCGTTCAATGCAAACGGGGTGACTTGAACCGCCGATAACAAATACGCGTTTACCCTGCTTAACCAATGTGACAATTAAACATGCTAAATATTCGTTGCGCACAAAATTACTTTCGGCTGAAATATCACCCAGCCAAAGGGGCAGACCGTATTCATCGGATGTCTCGCGCCAATCCTTAATTGGCTCACCATTTTTATCGTTACCGCGGAATTCCCTGTTCCATATTGCATCAATATCGCCAACTGATTTTATCGTATTTTGTAATGCCGAATGCTGCGTGCGTTTTTCTATGAATCCCTTTACATATTCATCAGGATTTTCCGGCTTGCCGAACCTGATATTACTGAAATAAGGACGTAATATATAGAACATCGCCGCCTGTTCAGGCTTGAATTTTTTAAGTACCGCGGTTATTTCGTTATCAAGAGGCTGCTCCCATGTGAACGCCTCCACGCCGTCACGGCGTGAGAGTTTATACACGTAACCCATTTCACCATATTCTTCAACTGGATCCATTAATCCCGGAACAAGGAATCCCAGCCTGCCTTCAACCAGGCACACGGTTGGATCAAAACTCTCCCACCGCTTTTCAATATCCGCTATTTGCGGGTCCTTTGGGTCACGTGTATGCGCAGCACCGTAAAACAGCACCTTCCCCCATTTCGGGTCTTTTTTTGATGCATCAATATCTATAATAAATGGCCGGGGATGAGTCTGTGAAACGCTGTCGTACTCCGCCATCGTCATTGGCAGCACGGAAAATTTGCATTCCGCATTGCCTTCGTAGAAGGCAGGTGAGCGCCACGCAAAATAAAAAAGGAATATCACCGCTGCAAGTACAAGCAGAAATATTCCAAGCAAAACTTTTTTTATCATTTATGAACTTTTATGGATGAAGAAAATTTATTCATACAAATATCGCTATAATTATTTTAGATTTGCAACCCGCAACCCGCAACCTGCAACCTGTAACCTGTAACCTCCAACCGCCTCACTCCCAAAACGTCTCAGTAATTTTCCTCACGTACTTCAGCTCCGCAAGGCTTCTGATTATCTCCTTAAACCCCGGCTTGCGCGTTGATGATATAACAAGCCACTCTTCATCCGTGCAGCCTGAGCGCCCCTTGGAGCCTTTCATTTCCTGTGCGGCCGGGTCGATTGATTTCACTTCAGCCAGTGCGGTATCGTTTGCGGGAATGCAAAACTCATAACTTGCCGCGCTCTTTTCGCCATCGGGCTGAACGCGGTAACCTTCATCATTAAACTTTGAAAGGTCAATTCTAATCTTCCCCTCGGTTAATGAATTTCCGTAACCCGTTTCATTCAGGCTCACTTCAAATGCATCTATCCTGTAGCCCTGTATGTTGGCGGTATTGGGCTCGCCAAAAATTATTCCGTACTTTACATACCCGTTAATAAAAACATCCCTCTCAATGAACTGTTCAAGGTTAAGGTATTTATCTTTCTTTACAGGTACGCGGTAATTATCCTGTGTAACAAGTTCGTAATCCCAAATCTTCTCATCGCCCAGCTTGCTGCCATCACCCGGCGGTACATACTCAACTAACCTGCCGGCGATCACCGCATCCCTGTTGGGGTGCGCTTCAATATCAGCATAGACCCAGCATGTATCCGCTGCGGTAACATTCCCCGCAATATCAATTCCATCAGCGTCAATCCTGAAGCCTGTCATGCTTTGGTGGTTTGGGTTGCTGTCACCGATAATGATCCCGTAAAATATCCTTCCGTATATAACGACATTGCGGCTTTCGTATTCATCAAATACAATCGATTCGCCATCGGATTTATTTTTATTCACCACAGGGATAGCCGTGCCGTCTGCAAGCTTTATTTCCCATTGCCAGAACATGTGTCCCGCGCCTTTGCCGTTTAACCAGGGAGTGAATTTCTGGAGCCTGCCTGAGATCACGGCATCTTTGTTCATATATTTTTCGGCATCATCCATGGTCCGGCAAGTATCGCCGGGCATATAGTTAACGCTCCGCTGCTCCGCGGATACCGTGCAGACCGTAAACATTAACACCAGAGAAATAAACAGGGAAATCATTGTAATCTCCTTTTTTATATGATACTTGGCGTAAAGGGGTTTTGTTTCCTGTTCCCTGTGGGTCAAAGGTATGCCTTTGACCTGCAAAAGGATGCTAATTTCTTTTCCTTATCGAAAACTTCTTCCCATCCCACCTGTCGTATGAACCCGTATTGCATGCGCTATCTGTGAAAGTGAAAGTACCGGTATATGTTGCGCCGTCATCTTCATACTCGGTGTACACAATATTGCCGTTCGGGTATTCATCGGAGTAGAACAGCAGCGTATAGCCCGTGCCGTTATCCCAATAGACGCGGAAAGCCTTCGAGCTTTCGCTCCACTCAATAGTACATGCCGCTTTGCCAACGGAGTATCTTCCTTCAACGTCATAAGCCTTTTGCGAATAAACATTTGCCGCTGCGAACATTAAAGCCAGTACGAAAATTGTTGTAACGAGATTTTTCATTTTGTGTTTTTTTATATTCCTAATTCCTAACCCGTAATCTGCTTCACTTCAACGCCATTCTTCTTATCCAATACTTCCCAGCCCAGCGACTTCAGCTCATCGCGCAATGCGTCGGCTTTCTTGAAATCCTTAGCCTTCTTTGCGGCAATGCGCTTATCAACAAGCTCCATAATTTCAGCGGGAACGTTTGTATTTCCGGCTTCTATATCCTTATCAAGATCTAAACCCAGCACACGGTTAAAATCGTTTACAAGATTCATCTTCTCGATACTTGATAGCTTATCGTTCCTGATAACTCCCCACAGCACGGCTAACGCCTGCGGCATGTTCAGGTCATCGTTCACAGCTTCGGTGAATTTTTCCTTAATATCCTCCGGCATTGTTGCGTCACGCGGGTCAGAGTTTTTCTTCACGTCATCGCGTATTGTCTGAATATTCTGTTTCAGTCTGCCAAACGTTACCTTCGCCTGTTCAAGCAGATCCCAGCTGAATAGCAAACGCTTGCGGTAATGCGTACCAAGGCATAAATAGCGGTAATCCAAAGGCGAGTATCCCTTATCAATAAGCGTTTTTACACGTAAAAATTCACCCTTTGATTTACTCATCTTGCCGGACTCTTCCTCAAGGAAGGCGCCGTGCAGCCAGTAATGTACAAACGGTTTGCCGTTGCACGCTTCCGATTGCGCAATTTCGTTTGTGTGGTGAATTGGCACGTGGTCAATTCCGCCGCAGTGAATATCAAAAGTATCGCCTAAGAATTTTTTACTCATCGCGGAGCACTCAATGTGCCACCCCGGGAAACCTTTTCCCCACGGGGAATCCCATTCCATCTGACGCTTTGCGTCAGTATCCTTCGGTGAAAATTTCCACAGCGCGAAATCGGTTTTATTCTTTTTCTCGGTGCTGAATTGTATACGCGAGCCTTCTTCAAGTCCCTCGATATCAAGATTAGCAAGCTTGCCGTAATCCTTAAGCTTTGATGTATCAAAGTAAACACCGTCACTTGTCACATACGTGTAGCCCTTATCATCCAGGCACTTCACCATATCAATCTGCTCCTTGATGTATTCAGTTGCCTTGGTGTATTTTGTGGGGGGCAGAATGTTCAGCGCCTTTGCGTCATCAAGGAAAAATCCCGTGTAGTACTCCGCAATTTCCCATACGGTCTTGCCGGTACGGGCGGAGCCCTTTTCCATCTTGTCTTCACCTTCATCGCCATCCGAGACCAAGTGACCCACATCGGTAATGTTCATAATATGCGTAACGTCGTAGCCGTTATATAACAGCACGCGCTTCAGCAGATCTTCGAACATAAATGTGCGGAAGTTGCCTATATGCTGGTAATCGTATACTGTTGGACCGCATGTATACAGCCCAACTTTACCTTCGGTTATCGGCTTAAATACCTGTTTTTCCCTGCCTAATGTATTAAATAAAGTAATATCCATATAAAACTAATCGTTTAGATCCGTGTTAAATTTTAAAATATTCTCTCCCCTCTCCTTTCAGGAGAGGGGGCGGGGGTGAGGCCCTAAGATAACTTTTATTCCAGAATGGTTAAATAGAGAAATTTTTGTAGAAATATTTATCTGTTTGGGGTAAAGGTGAGTGTTTATTCATCGGATGAATAATAAAAATCCCCGCTTTTAACGGGGATCTTTTTACAGTATGTTATTTGTTAAGCCGTGTTTTATGCGGCGAAAACTTACTCCGCAGGAGGAAGGTTATTTCTGTTCATCCTTATGTTCTTCTTTTGGGTTGCAGAGACCTACTATCTTGTGAAAAGTATCGTGCAGCGCTGTCAGATCCTTAAATATCTCTTCGTTTGCTGCGCCGGCTTTAATTTTTTCTTCAAGCGCTTTTGCTTCGGCTTCCAGTTTTTTTGATGTTTCGAGAATTTCGGGTTTGTTGAACTCAGCCGGTACTGTTGATGTATTCATCTTTGCGGCAGCTTCAACCATTTCGCCGATGCGTGTTTTTATTGGTTCAAAGTTACCTTCTTCGGCGGGGTGATATGTTGTGGACATTACTTTGTGGAACGCTTCAAGCTCAGCCCATTTTTCGCCTGCGAAAATATTTGATGAAGCTAAAACGATAAATAAACCTAAAACAAGAACTGATAATTTTTTCATATTAATAAGAAATTAGTATTTATTGAAATTTTTAAATAACCATTATACAAATTTAAACGTGACGATAATATTAAAAAATGCAATTTTGTTTATTTTTCGGGATTATATATCATAAATTCATCTGACCCCTATCATACCAAATGTCACCTTAATTCACTTAATTTTGTTGGATGCACCAGAATATCACACCCATGAAAAAAGAAAAGAATATACAGCAAATAGAAAATTTCCTGAAGCTGCGCTCATTTGCGCTCTTCGGAGCATCAGCAAATAAAAAAAAGTTCGGTAATCACATTCTTGCCGGGCTTACCAAAAAGAATTACAAAGTCTTCATAATGCACCGCCGTGCAAATTTTATTGATCGCCATAAAGCGTACAGCTCTTTTAAGGAACTGCCCGAAAAACCCGAAGGCGCGATACTTGTTATTCCGCCTGCAGAAGCCGAGCGCGTTATTGACGATATAATTTCTGCAGGAATAAAAAACATCTGGTTCCAGCAGGGAGCCGAAAGCGAAAAAGCCGTACGTTACTGTATGCTAAACGGAATCAATGTAATAAGCGGTGAATGTATACTCATGTTCCTCGATCACCCGGGATTTCCGCACAATATTCACAAGTGGGTTTGGTCCATTGGTGCCGGGAAATAAGCGTAAGGTTACCGCAAATCAGCCATTAGATAACTTTTGAACTTCGCTTCAATATTTATTGCTTGTATCTGAGCAATAAACTCTCTATTTTTACACATCAAATATTTCGCCCTCTTTTACAATTCATTAATTTTAAATAAATATACATGAACAGGAAGAACTTCTTAAAGTCCTCTGCTTTAAGTTTGGCTGCCGTTACACTGGCGCCGGTGAAATTATTAACCAGCCCGTTTGACGGAACAGAACCGTTAAAAGCAGAACTGGTGAAAGAATTTGTGGGCGCGGGACATAAGGATCTTGATAAAGTAAAACAAATGCTTGCCGAGTATCCTAATTTAATTTACAGCAGGTATGACTGGGGTAACGGTGATTTTGAAGAGGCCATTGAAGGCGCCGGACATGTTGGCGATGAGGATATTGCCAATTATCTTATAGAACAGGGCGCAAGGGTAAACCTGTTTGTATTGACCATGCTGGGTAAAACTGAGCTCGTTAAGCCGGTGCTGGATCAATACCCCGCGCTTGTAAACGCAAAGGGCGCACACGGTTTTACGCTGCTTCACCACGCTGAAAGAGGCGGCGATAAAGCTAAGGAGCTTTATGATTACGTTCAGTCAAAAGGATTAACCGAGAAGCAAATTAAGATTAAGTAAAATAAGCTAAGTAACGTGCGGCTCCTCTGGAGTCGAAATCTTTTGTCATCCCGATACTTATAGACATTAGACTCCTGACGGAGTCCTTTCAATCCCGCAACCTGTTGAAATCAGTTTTCCAAACTGATTGAAATCCCGTTTGCGGGATAACTTTTAATCTGTAACCTGCAACCCCGGCGTTTTCTGCCGGTCCCGCTCTGCGGGATGAAACCTGTAGCCAATTCTTCACCCCAAAAACTCACTCGCCTTATCCATAATTTTTACAAACGCATTATTTGTTTCAATTGAATGCTTTTCTGCCAGCGAAAACGGGTTTACGTGTGAGTAGGGGTACGGGAAGTCTTCTATATCAACCGTAATTTTTATATCGCGCATTTCGCCCTGCAGCGTGTTCATCACTTCAACGGGCGGCACAACGGAATCCTGCTTCAGCGCAACAGCGCGTATGCGCCCGGCTGCGCCTGAAAGCCGGCTCTCGCGAAGCTCTTTGTAATGGTGATACAGCAGCATCGATTTAAAGTAACCTTCCTCGGGGTGCTCTGCGCTTAAATAATGATCAAGCCTTGGCGTACTTTTAAAATCATTGTTTAACAGCTCAAGGTAATAACTGCTGATAGCTGATGCCGCATGAGCATCAAGGATATATTTTGAGATCGGGTACATTCTGTCCAAAGTAGCTCCCCCGCAGAATGCAAAGAGCTTTGAGCTCTCAGTGAGTCCACCGGCGCCGGCCATAATAAGTATCAGCCCAAAATACGCCCCGATCGAGTACCCGAATATATCGGCGGTACTTTCTTTTGCAAAACCCTTTACCCTGCCCCGCTTCAGCTCATGGAGAAAAGTCGTAACATCAATATAGCTCTGCAGGCCGGACCAGAAAAATCGCTGCGGGTTTGCTTCAAGCCGTGAGCTTATTGCCGCATTTACAAATGATGTATGGCTGTTAAGCGCATTTGTAAATGCGCGTTCTTTGGCGGCAGCGTTCATATTAGCCGCAATCGACCAATCCCTGGGCGCGCGGTCCATATGAAACGCCAGCGGAAATAATATTACCGGCCTGCCGGTGTTTTTAAGCAGCCGGTAAGCCCATGGCAGGTATTTATCCCACTTTTTTTCATTGAGTCCGTGAAAAAGTATAATCGCTTTACCGGAATCACTTTGCCGGGCATTGTTAATTATAATATAATCAAATTCCTCATTGCACGAAATCTCGCTGTCATGCACAAGAAGAATCGATCTTTCTTCGGTTTCAGGCAAACCCTCATAAGTAGTTTCGGCGGCAAAGGTTTTATTATGTTTTGTGCAGTGATACTTATTCATTCCCGGCAGCACCGCTGCCCCTGCGGAGCGGAATTTAGTGCGGGTAATCTTTACTTCAAGTTCGGGTATATTAATTTCCCGTTCTGCGGAAGCAAATTTATGTTTGAGCAAATTATATAATTCAAGGTAGGGTAAATGTTTCATAACAATAAAATTAAAAGTATTAAATAATATTAATTAACCTGTTGTATTCTTCCTTCCTGAAAAACCTGACACCTGCAGCCTGTAACCTGCAGCCCTGACCCCTCACGCCAATAGCTCAACCGCTTTTTCGATCTGTTCGGATGTGCCCATCAGCACAACTGTATCGCCCTCTATCAGTAAAAAATCAGCCTGCGGATTTGGTATATGCTGCTCTTCGCGAATAACAGAAATTACCGTAGCACCTGAGTTTGTCCGGATGCCAAGCTCCGCAATGCTTTTTCCGCTGCCTGTACATTTGCCGGTTATAATAAACTGGTGTATATCAATATCCGAATACATTTCCCTGTTTATCTTGTCCGATATTCTTTTGCTGTCCGCGGTGTTTTCTTCCGGGGTGCTTTTATCTCTTATCATCGCGTAGCGTTTGCTGTGCAGTACGCTAAGTTCGCGGTTAATGGCCTCTTTGCTGTAGCCGTAGGCGGTCATTACTTTGGCCAGTATTTCAATTGAAGTTTCGTATTCTTCCGCAAAAACTATATCCGCGCCAAGCTCGTACAGCTGATCAATTTCAGTTACGTATTTGGTACGCGCTATTATAAGTACCTTCGGGTTCATAAAACGCGCTGTTGCAACGGCGTGATCTATAACAAGTGAGTCACTAATAGCGAATGTAATTACTTTTGCGGTCTTTATAAATGCGGCTTCAAGTATCTTTCTTTTGGTTGCGTCGCCGTAAATTACTTTATGTCCTCTTCTATCAGCTTCTTTAACATTATCAGGGTTCATTTCAACAATTATGAACGGAATTTTCCTGCTATCCAGCACCTTTGCAAGATTCCTGCCGTTGAGTCCGTAACCAACAATAATAACGTGGTCTTCCGGCGGTTTTTTTACTGTTTCGGTCTGTGAATTAAGCGCCGTCTTTTTTTCTTTCCTTTTTAACCATCCGCCAACAAAAGCGCCTTTTTCTGCGCGCGTGGCGATACCCGGCGATAGTGAAAATGCGAATGGCGAGAACATCATTGTGAGTATTGATGCCGAAAGGAACAGCTGGAACATATCCTCGTTTAAAATTGAGTAACCCAGCCCTAGTTTTGCGAGCACAAAAGAAAATTCACCCGCATGCGCCAGCCCCATAGCGGATATGACCGCAACCCTGAACGGGTATTTCAAAAAGAGAACAAATACCAGTATCACAATTGCTTTAAGCAGAAATATTCCCGCGCCAAACATAAGGACATCCGGGATATTCGTCATTACAAAATTGAAGTTCAGAAGCATTCCCACTGAAATAAAAAATATACTGTTAAAGCTTTCTTTGAAAGGCAGAATATCGGCAACCACCTGGTGACTGTAACGCGATTCTGAAATTATGAGTCCAGCTATAAACGAACCAAGCGCAAGCGAGAGTCCGAGGTAATTTGTTAAAAATGCCATGCCTATGCACAAAAAAAGCGAAGTAAGTATAAATATTTCCTTAAGCCTGGTTTTTACAATTACGTTAAGTATAAAGGGCATAACCTTGCGTGCGGTGAAAAATATTATGTTTATCGAAACGAACGCGATACCTGTTTGCAGCAGGTTCGAGCCGATATCGGAGCCTTCCTTAAGCGCAAGTATTGGCGTTAATATCACCATAGGTACCACGCAAAGATCCTGGAAAAGCAAAATAGCGAGCTCTATCTTGCCGTGTGGTGAATCGATCTGCTTTTTATCCTGCAGCAGCTTCAAAACTATTGCGGTTGAACTGAGCGAAACAATGAACCCGAAAAATATTGATTGCGCAAACGTAAGATTGAACAGCAATGCAACTCCTGCGACCACAACAACCGTAAATACTACCTGTCCGCCGCCTGCAAAGATTATCAGGTTCTTTATGCGGTTCAGTTTCTTAATGGAAAACTCAATGCCTATTATAAACATCATCAGCACAATGCCTATCTCGGCAAGCAGTTCTATATCGTGGGTATTCTTAATAATGCCGGTTGTGTACGGACCTATAATAATGCCCGTCAGTAAAAATCCGACCACAGATGGAATTTTGAGCTTACTGCAGAGAACAATTATCACAACTGCAGAAAACAGAATTATTACTATGTCCTGGATTAACTGCACGGGTACTTTTGGCTGGTTTTCATTTAGAAATATTTATTTTCTGGAAAATATAAAGGGTTTTGAATTTTCCTGTAACCTGCAACTTGTAACTCGTAACCTGTAACTATACCGACATCAATTCTTTCGCGCTCTTGATACTTGCATCGGTAACTTTTTCACCGCTGAGCAGTTTTGCTACTTCAATAACTTTTTCGTTTTTATCCAACGGACGTATCTTTGTAATTGTGGAATTACCTTCCGTCTCCTTTTCTACCAGCAGATGTTCGTCGGCAAGGGCGGCTATTTGAGCCAAATGAGTGATTGCAATCACCTGGCGGTATGCCGATAGTCTCTTCATAACCCTGCCGACTTTCTGCGCTATACGGCCGCTTATGCCCGTATCAATCTCATCAAATACCAGTATATCAACTTTATCAGCGCCGGCTAATACCGATTTCACCGCAAGCATAATACGAGATACCTCCCCGCCCGAAGCCGTCTTGCGCAGCGATGAAAATTCATCACCCTTATTTATCTTAACCATAAACTCAACATCATCATATCCGTTGCTGTTTAAGGCATTGCTCCCCTCTCCTTCGGCGCTTTTTGCCGTCCCGCTTTTCTGCTTAGCGGGATCAACATTAGGGATTGGGGGTGAGATCACTTCCACCATAAACTCAGCATTTTCAAATCCAACTTCCTTTAATATCTTAACAATCTCAGCTTCAAGCTGTTTTGATTTATCCTTACGCGTTTTTGATAGCTCGCCCGCCTTTTTGAAGAGGTCCTTTACCAAATCATCAATTTCTGCTTTGAGTTTTTTTATCGTCTCATCAAAATTATCAACCAGGCTCAGATCTTTTTCAAGCGTTTCCTTGAGTTTAATAACTTCATCAATTGAACCGCCGTATTTTTTTTTCAGGAACTGCAGCTTATATAACCGCTCGCGAATCTCTTCAACTCTTGCCGGATCAAAGTTCAGATTTTCAAGCAGCGATTCAATTAACCGGCTTGCCTCCCGCAGGGCGGTTGTTGATTCGCTTACATCACCCAGAATATTCTGGATATCCGTGTTATACTCCCCTATTTTGCCGAGCTCCTTTTCAACAATTTTAATTCGCTCAAGCACGCTGCCTGAATCATCATACAGATTAGCGTAGGCAAGAGTTAATGATTCTCTTATTCCTTCAATATTTTCCCCGGTCTTAAGTTCATTTTCAAGCTCATCATCTTCACCTGCCTGCGGGTCCGTTTCGTGAATTTCCTTCAACTGAAAATCAATGAAGCTGCGTTTGCTGTCAAGCTCATTTTTCTTTTTACTTATCTCATCAAACTCACTTTGTTTTATTAACAGTTGTTCATAACCCTGTTTATAACTATTCAGCTTATCTTCAAATTTTTTACCTTCTTTTTTTATTAAGTATGAATCAACCAGTTCAATATGCACTTCCTTTTTTAACAGTGACTGGTGTTCATTCTGCGAGTGTATATCAATTATTATTTCTCCCAGTTCTTTTAACTCATTGGTACCAACTGGTGTATCATTAATAAAACACCGGCTGTAAGCCTTGGTATATAATTCACGCCTTATTATGAGATTATCACCAATTGATTCAATTTCATGCTCCTTTAAAATCCCGCCAATTGCTTTTGCATTTTCCTTTGAAATACTCACA
>JAUQWQ010000115.1 GCA_030835085.1 Ignavibacteria bacterium | reverse complement strand
ACCGTCCACTTCAAGAGTTTTGCCTGTTCCACGGCCTGTACGCTTTCGGCTCTTCTGATGGACGTTGCTTTGAACGGGTTCGCTTCGAAGTAATCAAAATCTACTCCGAGTTCCTTTCGAGCCCTTTCATTGATCCCGGATCCCGTTCCCTGTATGCTCCGTTTCGTTGTGAACTTGTTTTCCACGGAGAGCGGTGTGTACAATTCTGTCGAGACCTTCTTGCCTCCCTTTTCCAGGTACTTTTTCGCCTCAGGGGTCAAAGTATGCCTCAGATACCCCGACATCTCGGTATCCAGCAGGCCAAGCTCCTTCTCTTGCGTTGCGAAACCTTTATTGAATGCTTCCATCTCTTCTACTATCGCCCGCTGCTCCTTTGTGAGCTTTGCAGATTCGCGGGTCACTGGCGCCTCTATCAGGTTAGAGACGATTTCTTCGTAGTTCTCTCCGAAAGCTTTTCTTGCCTCTTTTGCCAGTTCAATATCCCTTTCCGTGCCCTGAGCTATATCGAACCTGACCTTCTTTGGTAGAAGCATCGCCTTCTCGGCATAATCCGCCTCCATCGGAAGAAGTCTTGAGGATCTTGGAAGACGCTTTACCGCTGCCCTCACCACGAATTTGTTTTCCAGATATTCCTGCATCCCGACCGCTTTCTTGAATGCTGCTGGATGTTCCAGAGAGAACTGCATCGCGCCTGTTTTTGCAGCATTCGTTACCGGGTCAAATACACTTCCAGGGATCAGATTCAATTCCTGCCCCCAGCCTCGAAGGTTTACGCCGCCCGCTGCAAGTACTTTCTTCTGGAAAGCCGGGTTTCGCTCGATATGATGCGCGAACTCCAGGGTCCCCATCTCTTCGCCGTGCTTTTTTGTGAATGTCGCAAGTTCCTTAACACCAGTCTTGCTCAGTTTCAGCGCCTTTGCGCCCTTCCCGCCCACTGACCCGATCTTGACAGCTGCGCCAGAACCCAGCGAGAGGTAGGTAGTTGGGGCAACTGCTATATCTAAAAATGTTCCTGCAGCGCCACGCAACGAGAAGAGACTCGTATCCTTGTTCTGAATGCCCAATGCCATGGATGGGGTCATCCGGTCTTTCCAGTCGTATCTTTTGGAATCTCCGGTGAGCATGGCATGTGCGTTCAAAATCGTTGCACCTTCTATGTAGCTGTCCATGTTCAGTATATCCACAGCGGTTCCGAGAATGCCCTGTTCTTCCGATGGCATCAGCGCCTGCCTGACCTGTTCTTTATTTGCTTCTTGTTCTTCTTTTGGCATGCTATAAAACGATGAAGTTGCTGCAATTCCTGCTCCGGCACCAAGTCCTAAATTAACCCATGAAAATTTATTTTTATCTGCTTTTCGTGCCTGGTAATCTGCTGTTTCTTTTACACCCTGGCGTTGCAATTCACGGATTTTTTCGATTTGTTCCGGAATTGTTATTTCTCCGCGGGATTCACGACGGGCTATAATTTCCTCTACCATCGTTTCTGAAATCCTATCGATTTCAGTCTGCGCGGTTTTTAAGATGATCGGTGGTGATTTTATTGGAACCGTTGGTATAACTGGTGGTGTTGGTGGCGGTATTATCGGCGATGCCGTTGATGTTGAGGCAAGGGGTGACGGTATTGGGGCTTTCGGTGTGTTGTCGCCCAGGAATGTATCCTGGAATATCAGGTTATCCAATTCCCTTCTCTCTGACATCGATAATTGATTGCAAGGCTTTTGAGATAGTTCTTCCAGTCGTGGTTTTACTACTGGTATTTTTGGATTTTCTACATAAAAGGGATTTATAAATTCTGGTACCTCTATTTCCTTTTTTTTGTAATCTTTTAACCAGTAAGATATTGGGTTGTCTGGATTTGTGTTATATTCTTGCCATTTTTTGAAATTATTTTGTATTAAGGTTGTACTTTCTGGCAAATCGGTTTTTGCATAATACTCAAGAGTCAGTTCCTTCAATTCATTTTTTTCAGTCCAA
>JAUQWQ010000114.1 GCA_030835085.1 Ignavibacteria bacterium | reverse complement strand
AAAAAAATTCCTATATACTATTTGCCATGTATCACCTCTATTACTGGTTTTTAAAACATAGCTAGTATCTGACATCTGTGTAGCTACTGCATAGCCATTGAGGCTATCCAAAAATGTTATATCTGTTATCTGTCTACTACCAATATTCGGCATAAACTGCTGGTACCAGTTGCCGACTGGGTTTAAAGGCACAGTAAAGCCAAGTACAATTATTATTGTAAAAATCAGTGTAAAAGTTATTTTTAGCAGTCTTTTCAAATTTGGTGCAATTTGATTATTGTAAATTAATATAATTTCATTATAATAGCAATTTATAATCCACCAGACTGCCAAAGATTTAGCGCAGGCAGGCGAGATCATTTTATCAGCAGCATCTTTTTAGTATCAGTAAATACCTCCGTTCCTGCGCCCGGGTAGGAAGTTACTGCCGGTAAGGGTCATTTGATGAATAAAACGCAAACAAAAAACCCCTGCTCATTTTCATGAACAGGGGCTGTGCTTTTTATTTATTTCTGCTTTTTACTTAATAATATCAAGTCTTCTTACTTCTCTGTACCTGCCAACAACCAGGCGGTAATAATAAGTACCGGGTGCAAGCTTTGCCTTGTTCAGGTCAACCGAAAAATCACCGGCTTTTCTGAAATCATTTACAAGCACTGAAATCTCTTTTCCTTTTGTATCAAACACAGAAAATCTCACATATTCTTTCTGCGGTATAGAAAAGCTGAAAAGTGTATTGGCTGATACTGAAAGAGGAACTGCCATACTTATCTCTTCATTTGAGAGCGAACCATACATTTCGTATGCGCCTGCAGCCAGGCCGTCAAAATCGCCTGCAAAAACCGTGTTTTGAGCCAATAAAAAAAGAAGCATAAAAGCGGCAAAAACCGCTGTTAACTGCTTCGTTTGTTTATTCCGGGTTTCAATAGCTCTATTTTTCATAAAATTACCTTTCTGAAGTAGATCATGTATTATTACAGACCTCTCCTGCTATTCTTTCCCTACGAATTAGTGATACAAATATAGCCTTTACCCGGCCCCTAAAACAATCGTAAACCTAAGTAAATGTGTAATTACCGCCATAACCTATGTTTTCCACTATTCACTGTATATTCGTTATCCCAATTCATCTAACGTGTTAACGGTAGTCAATGTTTCAAACAACTGATTATTAGAAATTATTTGATGGAAATATATCGCTAGAAGGGGTTCAATTATCGCTAGAAGATCTCTGAAAAAGCTGCGATCCCGGATGGATTTAGTATCAAGCAGGCTTTTCAAGCCGGTAGATTTGTGGGTTCGGCGCAGGTTGTTATGAGGCAAACTAGACCACCCCAAATCCGGCTATCGCCGGATTTTTCCCCTCCTGAAAACAGGTCCAACGGACTCCTTCGGAGAGTAAGCTGATTGAAACTATATCATATCTTATCATGAAAATAAAAAACCCCTGTTAAACAGGGGTCAAGAGGTAAATTCAATTAAAATGAAAGATATCCGGCAAAAACCGCTATGATCAGTTACTATTAATAAATAACGTTAAGTTTCTTAACTTCTTTGCTTGCGCCAATAACCAGGCGGTAGTAGTATGTACCTTCTTCAAGGTTAAGCTGACCCAGGTTTGCGCTGAAATCGCCTGAATTCACTATATCATCAACCATAATGTTGATTTCCTGCCCTTTTGAGTTAAATATTGAAAATCTAACGTAATCGCTCTTCTGAATTGAAAAGCTGAATATCATAGTGTTTTCAACTGTCAGCATTTCGCTGTTAAGCTCGGTGGCGTTTAAAGTTGAGCTTAATGTTAATTTCTGCTCAATTGGGTTCTTTGCGGTTACATCTGAAGCAAAAGTTACTGCTGAGCATAAAAAAAGAAGCATAAATGATAAAATAACCATTTGCTTCATTGATGTGCGGTTTTGATTGTTGATAGCTTTCATTTTAATTATCCCTCTTAGAAGATGTTTATTTATTTAATAATCTCTTCTGCTATCAATTTTCCCTACCGATTAGTGATACAAATATAGCATGCGGGGGCACCCTAAAACAATCGTAAACCTAAGTAAATACGGAATTACACTCTAAACCGAATGAGTCAGCAATTCACTGTATGGGCTTTTCGCCGTATCACAGTAGGTACTTCCTGCGAGATGGCAGTAGGTAATTTCCACTATACCATCTAACGATTCTGCGGTAGGGTAAATAACCGGTTTTTGTGTGTTTTGCCTGTTTTAAGGCTAAAATAGCCAGTTTTGAAGTACATGTATCCGGGGAAGGTACCCTTAGAAATGGAAAACCCGATCCTTTTAGGACCGGGTTTATGGAGCTGCTTTACCTGCTTCGGGATAAAACTCTGTTAGTATCTCCGAGCCATGTTACTACTGATTACTACTTGCTGAAGTATAATCTGATTCCTTCTGCTGCAAAAGGTAATATTGCGAACATTGTGAATCCTAATATTATGATTGCTTCCATTTTATAATTCTCCTTTGTTTTATTGTTTTTTTGTTATTTTTTAGACTTTTTAATTACTGCTCTGTTTTTCTTTTATTTGCTGAAATAAAGCCTGATTCCTTCTGCTGCAAACGGTAAAATTGCGAACATTGTGAAACCTAAGATTATGATTGCTTCCATTTTGAAATTCTCCTTTAATTATTAATTTATTATGTTTTTATTGTTTTTTTACTTTTTTGTGATACTTTTTACTCAAATCCCCCCGGATATTAACTCTCAGGTATTACTATGCGCCGCCGGTATTGGGCCGGATAAACAGCATTAAGTTAGCTGAAGCTGTGCCGGAATGATCTTTTATAACTGCGCAGAGTATGTTTGCGGTAAATAAAAAAAGAAGCTGTGATGAAGTTTCCATCAATTGCTTCTTGCTTATTTGGGAAGTTATAGCTTTCATCTCTTTGAGATCCTTTCCGAGGAGTTTTTTAATTAGTTAATTTAAAAAGCTTCTCTGCTATTATTTTCCCTACCGATTAGTGATACAAATATAGCATGCGTGCGAACCCTAATACAATCGTAAACCTAAGTAAATACGGAATTACACCCAAAACCGAATGAATCAGTAATTCACTGTAGGGGCTTTTAGTCCATTTACTTTACGTCAAACCGGGGGAATCTTGTATGATGTTTTAACCGATATCCCTACTATGAAATTGGGTAATTACGGTAGTTGAATTCAGGCAAAATGTCGTTTATGGTAGAATTTTAAGGATATTGGGTAAACCGGGACTATCCTGAAATACTTCCTGGTTTATAAGTATTGGACTTCCAAATGAAGTTAAAACCTTAGAGAATGTTTATCATACCCAATATTGTTATAACGTCTCGGTCAATAACACCGTACCCTAAAAAGAGGGGCAGCCGTTGCAGAATAATGATCCCTATGCAAAATTCTGCTAAAAATTGAATATTTTCTACAATTGAAAATACCTCTATGGCTTTTCGGCTATAATTACGCAGGATTTTGTATCAAAAGTAACGGGTATATGATCAAATCCGCCAAAAACATCAAGTACATTAAAACCGCTTCGTTTTAACATAGCAAAAAGCTCAGTCAAAGCATAAAACCTGAATTTCAGCTCAGTGTGTTTTACAAGGCTGCCATTTCTGTAAATATCATATGTTTCCCTGTGTGAAGAGGTCAAATGGTTATATTTGCGGTTTATTTCCACATATCCGCCGGGAATTTCCCGTTTATCGGTTTCTTTAAAATGCCGGAAGATGAAATCTTTATTCACATATTCAATTATGAATTTACCCCCCGGTTTTAATGCTTTAAACACTTCCCTTAAAACCTTTTCATCTTCTTCGTCGCTTTCCAGCGCGCCCAGAGATGTGAACATATTAAGTACTGCATCAAAATGGTTTGTAAAATCAATATTCCGCATATCGCCGCGGATAAAATTTACTCCTAGTCCGTTTTTTTTCGCTTCTTCCCCGGCTAATTTCAGAAAATATGAATTAATATCCTGCCCGGTCATAAGATACCCGCGCATGGCAAGTGGAACTGTAAGCCTGCCATGACCGCAGCAAAGATCGAGTATCTTTGTGCCTTTTGGAAGCTTCAGGACTTCTTCAAGGAAATCGCACTGCGCAGATTCCGCTTCATTTACTGAAGCTATATTTATGATATCAAAGTAATCTTCGCTGTAAAAACCGTTTTCATCAGCATACCAGGGAATAGAAGTTTCCATAATTAAAAAATATTAGTTTACAGAAATAGTATTTGTAAAATACATTTTATAAAAAAATACAGCAATGAGATGAGTCAGGTTGAGATATGATATTTATTTGCGAGTTGGGATATTACAGGATACCGGTTTGGGGAAAATGAACAGAATTCATAAAATGAAAACCCCGGTCTTTTGAGGACCGGGGTTTCTAAGCTGTGTACTCGCTTCAGAAATATGCTCCATTTTATATCCCTGAAGATTGGGGGTAACAGCGATCATAATTTAATTTTATTTACTGAAGTATAAACTGATTCTTTTTTTACTTTGTCTGTTGTTTTCTTTTTTTCAAGTTACCGGGCTCATGTTCTGTATTTTCAGTATTAATGAGCCCTTTAACTTTCGGCTTAACGAACCGACTTCCCTTAATTTCGGCCCGCCTATACGAGATGAATGCAATTATTTAACTAATGTCATTTTCTTTATGTCAGTAAAGCTTCCTGCAGTCAGTCTGTAGAAATACACACCGCTTGAAAGGTTCTGAGCATTGAACATAACATTATAAGAACCGGGGTTTTTTACTTCATTTACCAATGTCTGTACTTCTTTGCCAAGCATATCATATATCTTGATCTGAACATTTTCAGCTTTAGCAATTGAGTAGCTGATAACGGTATTCGGGTTGAACGGGTTCGGGTAGTTCTGCTGAAGCTCGAATTTGTTCGGAATATTGTTCTCAGTAACTGCGCCGTTATCATCTGCAAACAGGTTCAGGTTTTCAGGTCTGTTGTTGCCTGAAGAAACTATTGGCAGATCAATGTAAAAATTATTTGTAAGTAACATAATGCTGTTGCCGCGTTTCATTGAGGGCAGCACGAACGGGTTTGTTCCGAAGAATGCCGCGTCTTCAGTGGTCCTGTCAAGATTTGTCATGTTTATTCTTATCTTGCTGCCTGCTTTGAAGATGTGCGAGTGACCCTGTCCGCGGAATGTAGCCTGTTTCCTTGAAGGAAGGAAGCTGTAATTGTTGTTCCTGTCTTCGTAGTTAAGCCTTGTTACAAATCTTGATGTACCGTTCGGGAATACTTCATAAACCTGGAAGTTGAATTGAACGAACGGTTTTGCAGTTGAAATGTAGTCTATCTTAATTGATGGTGTACCTGTCATTTCAACATCTGCTGTTAATGCGGTTGTTTCGTATATATTGTTATCGATCTTGAAGTTCGCGCTGAAATCTGTGCCGCTGAACTCATCATATACAGCCTGCTGAATTGTGTAGTTATTCCTTACATCATTGTTGAGGATATCAACATCAGGCAGCAGCCAGTTATGATTTGCAGTTGTTCTGAGCCTGTGGTTGCTGTTGAAATAAAGCCTGGTGTTTGTTGAAATGTTCTTAAGAAGCGTACTTGAGCTGTCATGAACAAAGGTCCATGCGTTGGTACCAACAGGTGAAGTTGTTGAAGCGTACTGGTATTTATCAATTGTGAAGATATTGGTCTGCATTCCCCATAAATTCTGGAAGAAGAAGTTGTTGAACCAGTCCATATGCCACTGGTCCTCGGTTAATGAGTGTTCACCGCCGTGACCCTGAACTGCGCCCATGTACGATGACATTGGTGAGTTTACAAGGTGAATGTTCTGAAGCCATCCATCGGCATTAAAGAACTTATCCTGCCATGATGCTTCTACCAAAAGCGGTACAGTGTTGTTCTGAAGTATCGATGTAAAATCCCTGTCTCTTGGGAGCCAGTATGCAAGGCTATCCCAGTACTGTTTGTTTTCTGCGTAGATCCAGTCAGACATACGGTTAACCTGTCCGTTATATCTTGCTGTATCCTGTGTATATTCAACTGTCCATAATAATGTCATTTTTACGCATCCGTTCTCTATCCAGCTTGATGCGAAGTTTGGAGGAGCAACAGAATTGATGATTGCCTTAACATTAAGTCCGCCGGGCATCGATGCAGCCATAAGCGGTAAAGCGCCGCCCTGAGAACCGCCCATGATAAGTATTTTATCCCTGCCAACGCCGCTGGCAGTATCATTTCTTACGAAATTCACTATTTCCTGCAGATCCATAGCTTCTGTTCTGCTGATGAGGTTTGAAAGTCCGCCTGATAAACCCTGTCCGCGAACGCTGAATGTCATGGTGTAATAACCATATTCAGCCTGCATGCGGCAGAATTCTGATAATGTGCCTTTATGATCGCCGTAACCGTGAACCATGATAACTGTCGGCCATCCTCCTGCGGGTGCAGGTGCATCGGGAATCCATTTAAGACAGTCAATAACTATACCGTCTCTCATTGTAATTGTAAAATCTGTTTTAACAGCAGTGTAAGGATTATCTCCGGGTGCACCGGGTAAATAATTTGGTTTCCATGAATTGATGCCGCCCGGAATATTAATATTTTCCTGGGCTGTTGTTGTATAAACTGTAACAAATAAAAAAAGAAGCCCTGATAATAAACTGATCAATTGCTTCTTGCTGTACCGGGAAGTTATAGCGTTCATCTCTATGAGATTTCCTTTCTGAGGAGTTTTTTAATTAGTTGATTTAAAAACCTTCTCTGCTACGATTTTCCCTACCGAATTAGTGCTACAAATATAGCCGGTGGATCGACCCTAAAACAATCGGCATTGGGCAGTATAAATGAAATTACCAATTAAACCGAATATTTAATGTTATCACTGTATGAGGATTAACCCTAAAAGTTCTAACGTATTCACATTAGATTGAAAATTTCTCCTTAATAAGTCATAGGATGACTGACAGTCATCCTATGACCTGAAATTTTAAAACTGGATACTGAATCCGCCTACGGGCAGGAATTTCCATTGGTAAATTGTCCCCTGTTCATTTTTATATTCATTCCAGAAGTATGAATATACATTCTCTGTATTAAAAGTATTCTGAAGCTCTACATAAGTCACAATACTCAGATTTTTAAAATTCCATTTTTTATCGACTCTCAGGTCAAGCCTGTTATAATCCTTATAACGGGCTCCGTTAAAATTATTAAAATCACTTACTCCCCTGCCGGCTATCGTTGAAGCGTTTATATCAAACGGCGTATATGGTCTTCCTGTAGTGTAGCGGAATTTCAAGCCAACCAGCCAGTCGTTAGTTAACTGGTAACCTGCAATAATTGTCAAATTGTGCCTGTAATCAAATGAACCCGGTTTTTCGCCGCCAACGAGTGCTGTCACCCTGCTATCGCTGAGAGAATAATTTATCATCCCGTAAAATCCATTACCAGTCAGCTTTTTGTGCAGTGAAAAATCAATTCCGCGTGATATTCCTTTCCCTTCGCTTACTGCCTGGCCGTACATCAGGTTTGGACCGTTATCAGTTCCGCTGCTTATGAATACATAGGTTGGTATAACCGTGCTTACAGGGTAATTTTTGTAATCTTTGTAATACGCTTCAATTGATAGCCGCAGCTCAGGTGAAAAAAGATGTTCGATACCTACGACAAAATGATTTGCCTGAATGTACTTCAGGTTTTCATTGCGCGGATCGGCTGTAAGCCATATATATTCGGGTGACTGGTAATAAATTCCCGTAGATGCGCTTAGCGTAGTATTTGCAAATAAGCTGTAACTTACCCCAAATCTTGGTGATGCAGCTACATTTTTTTTGATGCCTGAAAAATAATCAACCCTTGCGCCGGCATTAAGTATTACCCTGTTACCGGGCAGTTTAAGTGTGTACTGTGCGAATCCCGATGCTTTGTAATAATTATCTTTCACATTTATGTTCGCCTCCGGTATCGGGTCGCCGAAATAAGTGGTATCCGCTTCATAAAATGTTTCATTCTTGAATTTTATATACCTCGCAGAGGCTCCTAATATCAGATTGTTAGAGCTGTTGAGCTGGTAAAATAATTCTGTCTTCAGATTAAAATCACTTTCGTAAGAATTGTATTTGAACCTGAGCGCATCTGTTACAATATCATTATTAGTATAATCCAAGAACGCTGATGAATTGGCCAGTACAGTCTGCCAATACCCTTTTTTGAATAGTTTCTTCAGGTTGAAACCGGCTGTGAACTGCTGCTGATCACCCCTGGCTTTTCCGTATGGATTTTCATCGCTTATTTCATCTGATTCACCTTCAAAACTTATTTTATCAAGTCCGCCTATACCAACAAAGCTAAGCCTTGTATTTTTATCGAAGTCATAAACGGCTTTGATGTTAAAATCCCAGTAATCAGGCACAGCAGCAAGCCTGATGGCGCCTTTTATCAGGTTGAGGTAGCTTTTTCTTGCAGAAATAATGAATGACCCTTTTTTTGTGAACAAAGGACCTTCGAATATTCCCCCAAAGCCTGCAGTTGAAAGGTTGATATCGCTTAAAAAGCTTTTACGGTAGCCTTCGCGGAATTTAATATCCATAACTGAGGAGAGTTTATCGCCGTAGCGTGCTGAAAAACCGCCGGTAGAGAATTTTACATCATCTATGAATTTTACATTGATCATTCCGATGGGTCCGCTTGTTGAGCCCTGAGTAGGAAAGTGGTTAACATTCGGAATTTCGATGCCGTCTATCATGGTCAGGTTTTCGGCTGGCGAGCCGCCGCGAACAATGAGGTCATTGCGTCCGTCATTTGCGGGCGAAACACCGGGCATTATCTGCAGCATTCTGGAAATATCTTCAACAGCACCCGGGGCGCGGCGGACCTCTTCAAAATCAAGGCTGTAGCTGCTTGTGCTTACATCAGTATTTTTCTGAAAGTACTTGCCTTCAACATCAATCTGTTCTGTAGTGATATTTGAAAGCAGCAGTTCTATCTGCACATCAGCAGGCCTTGATGAATTTAAAACAACATCCGTGCGGATAAATGCTTCATAGCCAAGGCAGGTTACTTTAATTTCGTAAGTGCCAAGCGGTATGCCGGCAAACTGGAAATTGCCTCCGGCATCAGTCACAGTTTTGAATGATGTGTTAACTACGGTAACTGTGGCTTCAGTTACCGGATTTGTTGTTTCCTTATCGGTTACTTTACCGTTAATAGTGCCTTTATCCTGCGAAAAAGAAGTAACTGCAGCAATTATCAGGAGCAAAAAAATACTTTTCATAATAATATTATGTTTAATGCTTAGTTTTTATTTTTCATTATTCTTACTGTCTCTTTAATTCCATCGGCATATGATCTCGGTTTAAGATCAAATGCCTTTTCGAATTTTTCTGATGAAAAGAGATAATCGCTATCGTTTTGATAAAGCATTTCGATCGATTCTCTAATATTGGCATTGAACAAACCAATGATTCGAAGCATCCATTTGGGAACATTCATGTATTTGGGTTCTGCGCCAAATTCACTTGCTATCAATGGCATAATTTCCTTACCCGTCAAAGCATTTTTATCTGTTGGCAGGTGCCATACCTGGTTATATGCAGCGGGTGTATTGCCAAGCAAAGCTGTCCCTTTTGCAGCATCTGGAGCGTAGGTGAATGAATGCCTGAATTTATCGCTGATAAGCCACTGCGCTTTCTTGCCTGCTGCAAAGTTTTTGAAAACAGTTTCCGTTATTACTGCCAGTGTATCATGCCCGTAAAAATCAGCGGCTCTTACTATCATAGCATTTATGCTGCCCTGCTTAACTTCATTCATCAGCATTTCGGCTATATGTTTCCTTACTTCGCCCTTTTTGCTTACAGGGTTATATGGAGTCTCTTCGGTCATCCATCCCTTCACCCTGCCGTAGGCGTATACATTATCAAAGAATACAAGTTTACTTCCGGAGGCTTTGCATGCATCAATAACGTTCTGCATAATAACAGGCCACTCCGCCTGCCATATTTTAGTATTATACTTCAGTCCGGCGGTAAGGTAAACAACATCCGATCCTTTAACTGCATCAATTACCTGCTGCCTGTTCAGGAGGTCAGCTTTTACAAGCTCATCGCTATCACTCACCTTTTTCGGATTGCGGCTGACAAGCCTGATTTTATCTGTATATTGCGCAAGCTCTTTTGCGAGTGTTCTTCCTATTATTCCGGTTGAACCTAATATCGTCTGCATATTATTCTTCTTATTGTATTTTATTAATTCTTCCGGCTGCGTGTTCATTTTTTCCAACAGCTTCATTCACAAAGCCGGTTTTACCTAATCCAAAAAGCGGCATATTTACATATATATTTTCGTAGCTGCCCTGTGATATTTTGTATGTTTCATGCCAGACACCCACCACACCGCTTTGCCGCGCTTTCAGGTTGAATGCTTTCCATGCGGGAAAGTGACCCATATCTTTGTTCTTCGCATACGATTCCAGATGTTCGAATGACTTCCAGTACTGCACGGATATAGTTGTTCTGCCAAACCAGCTTTGCTCGCCCATGAATCCGCTTTGAGGATTTTTATACAGCTCCTTTATCATCTTAGGCATAGCCATTGCAACCGGAAACCACTTGTGTATCATAAGCCAGTTATTCACTCTCATGCCTATCAGAAATACAACAAAATCTCCCTGTACATTTGCGAATTTTCTTCCTTTGATTATTTGTGCCATGTTTAAACTTAATATTTTAGCGGCATGCCCCACAAGGGGTAAACTAAGCCTGCCGCCTACAAAAATTGTTATTTGGTATTTATTATTTGCTATTTGTAATTAAATGCGTGTACATAAAATGCAGACTACCCTCCACAGTTTGTTCAATGAACTCTTCAGGCATCATTGCGCATCTGCCGCGGATAATTAATGCGGCCATGCCGTGAACGAATCCCCAGATACCGAAAGTCACCGCGTCAACATTTGGATCATTAATGTAACCCTGTTCAATACATGCTTTAACTGTTTCACGGAGGTAATCATATGAACGGTTGCCAACTTCCCACTCCTGCTTTTCGGTAATTTTTTCAGCTACACCTTTTGCAATGAACATGAGGTCATAGTAGTCCCTGTTTTCCAGGGCGAACTTCATGTAAAGTCTTCCCATTTGTGCAAGCTTATCAACCGGATTTTCGACGCCGTCAAGAGTCTTTTGCTGCGCGTACAGTTTTTCAAAACCTTCGGTATGAATAGCGTGGATAATTTCACCCTTATCTTTGAAGTATGAATAAATTGAGCCCGGTGAGTATTCAATTTTTTCTGCAATGGCGCGGATAGAAACATTATCCATCCCCTTTTCAAGAAATAACTGCATGGCAGTTTTTATGATAAGCTGCCGCATTTGCTCTTTTTCACGTTCTTTTCTGTCTTCTGTTCCCAATTCTTATAAACCTCGTTTATATATTGAACATTGTTTAATAATTGAATGCAATTTAATATATGAAAATGAATTTGTCAAGATGTATCAAAAAAATATCTCTTTAATTATATAATTTACAGTGAGATAATTTTATATATTTTTGACTTAAATTAGACTTTAAAATTTCGAACTAAATAACAATCTTTACTATTATAAAATCTGATGCCCGAAGAAAACAGCGAAAATACAACAATTGATGCGCCAAGGAATCCGCTTGATATAAAGTTGGGCAACCTGCCGTCAAATCCGGGGATTTACCAATTCAAGGATAAGAACGGGAAGATAATTTATGTTGGCAAGGCTAAGAACCTCCGCAACCGTGTGCGCTCATATTTTATGGCGAAGCCGGTGGGTCCGCGTTTAACGAAGATGATCTCACTTATCCGTGACGTGGAAATTATCAATACCGATAGCGAAGTGGAATCTCTTATATTAGAGATGAACATGATAAAGCAGCTTAAGCCGCGGTATAATGTTAATCTTAAGGACGATAAGTCTTTCCCTTACATTGTAATTACAAATGAACCTTATCCCAGAGTTTTCCCTACACGCAAAAGGCGCAATGACGGATCAAAGTATTTCGGTCCCTATACCGATGTTGGCAATATGAAGTTCTCGCTCAAAATGCTGCGCGAGCTTTTTATGATAAGAACATGCAGTCTGAACATTACTAAGGAAGCAATTGAGAAAAAGAAGTTCAAGGTTTGCCTGGAGTATCACATACACAAATGCGAAGGACCATGTGAAGGACTTGTATCGCAGGCGAAGTACAATGAAATGACGGGTGAAATTGAAAAGGTACTGCATGGCAAAACTGCTTCTCTGATAAAAGAGCTTGAGGCAAAAATGCGCGATGCCTCTATGAATGAAAAGTTTGAAGAAGCCGCGCTCATTAGGAACCGGATAGAATCACTGACAGTATATACCGAAAAACAAAAAATTGTATCTGAAGATTTTCTTGATAAAGATATTATAAATTTTGTGAAGGAAGAAGATGATGCATGCGCTATGATACTCAATATCCGTGACGGCAAGGTAATAGGCAAGCGGCATTATTACATTGATACCGTTGAGGATAAAGAGCCCGGCGAAATTCTGGAGAATGTGATATTCAGGTATTACAGCGAGAACTCATTTATACCAGATGAAATTCATTTACCGGAGGATGCCGATACCGGCGAGAACAGTATAGAGGCTTTCAGTGAGTGGTTCATAAAAAATTTCGGAAAGAAAGTTGATTTCAAAATTCCCAAACGCGGCGAAAAAGTACAATTGCTTGCAATGGTTAAAGCCAATGCAAGATATATGCTTGATGAACTAAAGCTTCAGCGCTTAAAGCGCGAGTTCATACCGAACTCGGTTACATCATTAAAGCGTGATCTGAGGCTCACAAAACTCCCCCGCAGAATTGAATGCTACGATATTTCCAATATCCAGGGCACTGATACTGTGGCTTCGATGGTAGTTTTTATGGATGGAAGACCGAAGAAAAGTGATTACCGGAAATTCAAGATACAAAGTGCCCTGAACGAAGTTGGCAGACCCGATGATTTTGCCTCAATGCGCGAAGTTATTTTTCGCAGATTCAGGAAGCTAGCTGAGAAGAAGATGTTGACCTCACCCCCAACCCCTCTCCTGGAAGGAGAGGGGAGCAATGTCCCAGAAATGTTGAATGAGGATGAAGTTAAGAAATTGACCTCACCCCCAACCCCTCTCCTGGAAGGAGAGGGGAGCAATGTCCCGGAATTATCAGGTGATAAAAAATTACAGAATACTCTACCCCCCCTCTCCTTTCAGGAAAACGAAACCGGGGGTGAGGTGTACACACCTGAC
>JAUQWQ010000113.1 GCA_030835085.1 Ignavibacteria bacterium | reverse complement strand
TTGTATTGGTGTATTTTCATCTGTAAGGGCTGCGGTAATATCGATATCGCTTGAAAGCTTTCCGTTCAGCTGCAGGCGGAAGCCGGACTGCAGTGAGAGGTCACGGTTATTACCAATGGTAAAACCCCTGAATATACTGCCAGATTTCTGCAGGTCAGTACCTGCGAAAATATCCTCTACAAAATCAGATTTGATTTCAACTACCTTAACGCTATCACCCTTGGCAGTATCTAGCCTGGTTAGAATTTCAAACCTTGAATAACTGTCAGCAATATCAAATGGGAAATTTTTATATGTAATGATGATCTGCAGCCTTTCAGGCTGCCCGCTGTTTATAATATCTTCAATGAAGGATTTATAAAGCCTGATCTTGCCATAACGGTAATCAACATAATAATTCGCGGGGCTAACAGCAGCGGAATCAGAATATAACGTCAGGCTGCCAAACCGGATGAATTTATCAGGCAGAGAAATCAGCGAATCTTCACCTGCAACAGTTGTTATGAATTTTTTGTAGTTAATATCGGTAAAGGTCTCAGGCTGGGAGTATGTTACCCCGGCCAGGATGAAAAACAGGATCAGCGTAATTTTCTGATTTCGCTTCAAATAATACCAGTCGAATAGTTAAGCTTTCCGCAGCAAAAAGTGAAGCGGTTAAGCTGTTATTTTGTTCCGGAACCTGTGACAATATCAGCAAAGTAATACTTTTCGTAATCTTTGTGATCAGCAATCAGGCTTTCAATAATTGGTATTAATTTATCATCGGATAATTGAAAATGGTTTGGTTTATGCTCAGCTTTGTATTCTGCGGCAATATTTTCAACAGTTGAAAATGTCATAAGATCTTCCCTGTCAAACTTGCTCCATTTGTTTCCGCGTCCGTAGCCATAAACATCTTTAAAGAAAATTATATAATCACCGTATGAATCAGTGCCTATTTCAAAAGTCTTATATTTGATCCTTACAGGAAATTTCTCTTTTTCTTCTTCCGTAAAATTGTACATCATGGATTTTTTGCTGTTAGCCCACCAGCTCAGATCCTGGCTTGTAACCATTTTTTTCACAATAAATTTCTTCATCTTATCGATGTTACCGTTATCGTTCCTTACACAGCCGTGTGAAAGCGCGCGGTATTCATTTTTAAGCAGGCCATTTTTGTTGGTACCGTGGAAATACCGCAGTGAGTTCTCATCATAATGCGCGGCAAATAACCCGAGCGGGTTGCCCGGTCCGGGCGGTGTACCAGGCTCAAGCGGGTCACTTTCCGGATCCTTCCATGTAGGCCAGTTGCGAAGCCTGAAAATATTATAGAAGCCTGTATATGTTTTAGTCGATGGAGCGCCTACAACGTTAGGCCACACCGTAATTAAAATTGTATCGTTGTTATAAATCTGGTATATGCGTGATGTAAATTCAGGAATGTTAAGCTCCCACAGCATTGTTGGTGCAGGATCAAGATAATGCGAAGGTACATTTATGTTAAGACTGAACTCAACCAGTCCCAATGTATCATTTACTAATTTTTTGCCAATATCTTTACTGCCTTTAATGGCTTCTATTTCATCATCACTCATAATAGGCCAAAGATCAAACAGGTATTCTTCGATCTGGGCATCAATATTCTCGACACTCTCAAGAGGCAGAGTTACTTTAGTATACCCCTGCTGAAGATTGCTGCTGTTAGAATTGGTAACAACAGTTTCTTCTATTTTGGTGGATTTGTTCGCTTCCTGGCCATAGTCTATCTGTGTAATTATCAAACCGCTGATAATCACAACCATAAAAATGCCTAAAAACCTGTATTTTGATGCCTTTTTTACCATATTTTTAAATTAGAACCGTAAATTTACTTTAAATTCCACACTATTTCAAACCATATTTATGTGATAGAAAATTCCTGTGTTTGTTGGGAATATTACATTATATCCGGAATAAGTATATTTGTTCCACAACAAATGACAGACTTTAAACAAAAATTTTACGATATAACCTCACTTATCCAGGCGGAATTTGACCGTAATCTGGATATCTACGGCGATAAAATTCAGTGCCGCAAGGGATGCTCAAAATGCTGCTCTCAGATATTTAATATTACACAAATCGATGCATGGATAATTGGTGAGTATGTAAGGTCACTGCCCGCAGAGCAGCGCGAAGCGCTGCAGCAAAAAGCACGGGAATACTTATCACATCTCCCCCTTGACAAGGGGGAGTCAGCGAAGCGGGAGGGGGTCCCTTGCCCCGCTTTGGGGGCCGAAGGCGAATGCACTATATACGAAGCAAGACCCGTAATTTGCCGCAGATTCGGTATGCCGATTTATGATTACAAGAATCCCCAAAACGTGCATGCATGTGAGCTGAATTTTACGGATGGCGATGAGATCACCGATGAAATGATTGTGCCGAATCAGACTGAGATAAGCAAGAAGTGGGATGAACTGAAAGATGAGTTCGCAGGGTCCGTTCCACGAACGGACATAAACAGCGGAACAACAATTGCTAAGGCAATTGCCGGTGCTTGAGTTTTTTGTTTTACCTTGTCTAAATACATACTTTAAGCTAAATTTGTAGCTAAATCAATATAAATTCGCCAAAAATCAATAATTTTCATCCATAAATACCAATGTACGAGTCAGATAAAATAATGTTCGAAATTTACCGCGATAAGCAGTATAACGAAAAATTCCACGTTGTATACTACACAGAGCTTAATGAGCATAATAAGCACATCGAAATCAACCGCGCACTTGCCGGCGAGAGCTACTTCGATGGCTTCATAAAAGACTACAAAAAAGAAGAAGCAAAACAGATAATAGACAGCATCGTAAAAGAGCTTAATGAAGGCAATACAGTTGAAAAAGCCGCGATAAAAGAGAAATTAAAAGATTATACTCCTTAAGTTGAAGGTTACACGTTTCTGGTTTCAAGTTAAAACCTTTCATCAGTAACGCGAACATGGAACAATGAACTTTCGAGCCTAAAATCTGAAACATGCTCCCTGAAACTTTCTAACCTGCAACTTTCAACCTGCAACCGATGGAACACACACACAAGAACATATTCATAGATGAACTGAGTACCCACTGGAAATTTACGGCGGGAGCTGTTGTTCTATCCGGAATAATGATCGCAGCACTTAAGCTTACCATTTTCCCTGAAGCTGCACCCGATACCGAACATCTTTTCGAAGGATTTTTCATCGCGCATTTGTTCTTCGCCTCACTTACGCCCGCATCACTGCTTGCCAAATACAAAAAAGCGTTGTGGCTTGGAGTCTTTGTGGCAATTCTTACGTCATCAATAACATGCACTTTAAGCGATATCGTTCTGCCCTACCTTGGCGGACTTGCTCTTGGTTATGATATGCATTTCCATGTATGCATAATCGAAGAACCTGTTACAGCATGGACCTTTATTATAACTGGTGCGTTGCTTGGTTTTATGCTCTCACAATCTGTGCGTAAGCTCTCACGCTATACACACGGTTTGCATATATTCTTAAGCTCAACAGCAGCGGGAATGTACCTTATCACATACGGGGTTGAAGTAATATCCCTCAAAGCGCTGATTTTCCTGCCGATACTTGTAATATCAGTACTTGTGCCATGCGTTATGAATGATATCGGTGTGCCAAGCTATATTGTATCAATGAACGCCGGCACTAAAGCCAACAAACGCGAACTATTGGATGAAATACATCATGAGCATCATGATCATCATCATTAATTGGTGAAATTGTGAATTGGTGAAATGATTTTTTTGCTTGCCTTTTGATCTGAATATAAAGGAGAGTATTAGATATTTGATATTTGCTATTTGTTATTTGACTTCAACAGTCTTTTCACCTTATACAGCTCTGCAATAGAAATTATCCCGCCGGAGAGTACTACCGCAAAAATTATCCTGTAAACCGTATCGAGTCCCCCGAAAGTATAGAAGAACACCGCCAGCGCCGCTATATCAATTAGCAGAATCAGAGCCAGTTTGTTTATTTCATATTTTACGGGGTAGAATTTCTGCGAGACTATATACATATACACTGCCATTGCAACATAGCTTATAAGCGTAGATACAGCTCCACCGGTTATGCCCCATATGGGAATCAGCAGGAATGCTGAAGCGATGTTTAACACAGCCCCGAGTCCCGTTATGAGCGGCAGGTATTTTGTTTTCTTTTCAATGTATACGCCTGCAATAAGATTGGTATAAATGCCAAGGAACATATAAGCGAAGAGTACTATAGGCACAATTACAACGCCGCTCCAGTAACCAGGTCCAATGATATAACCTTTGAATGGCAGTGGAATTTTAATGATATCCTGAATTGTAAATGTAAGTATTATCAGCACAACTGATGCACCACCGGTAAACAATGTAAGTATCTTTGCGAACAATGCCTTGGCATTGGGATCTTTGGCGTTATTTAAAAAGAACGGACGCCAGGCATACTCGAACATTGATACTATCAGCATCATAAATATTCCCAGCTTATAATTAGCGTTGTATATACCCACCGTCTTAACATCTACCAAATACCGCAGGATTATTATGTTCAGGGTCTGCACCACCATTGAAGCAAGCGCAGCGGGAAGGTACGGGATGGAGAATTTCCACAGCTCATTAAATAATTGTTTGTGGTAAGTGAATGAAATATTCTTTAATATTTTGGGCAGAAGAAGCAGCAAGGTTACAAGTGAAGCTGCAAGGTTGCTTATGAATACAGCTTCAAGTCCAAGCTTAAACACAAGTATTAAGATCAGGTTTAATGCAACGTTAACCGAAATATTTACAAGTTTTATCGAAGCGAAAACCCTGGCTTTATTTTTGAGTCTGAGGTAAGCAAAGGGAATGAGCGCAAGCGCATCAAAGAACAGAATGAATGCGGAGTAAATAATTATTGATTCATCTTTCACCCCTATTAACGCAGCTATGCTGCTGTGGAATACCAGTATTAACCCTGATATTACAAAACTGTTTGCGGTAATAAATATAAATGGATGAGTGAAGTTCTGTTTTTCATCACCAACTTCCTTTGCCGAAGCGAAGCGGAAATATCCGGCTTCAAAACCGAATGAATACACAATATTCAGAAATGCTATGTAGGCGAAAACGACCGCAACCACACCGTATTCAGATGGCGGGAAAACATTGGTGTAGAACGGAACGAGAATAAAATTCAGGAAACGGCCAATAATTGTACTTGTGCCGTATATCAGGGTTTGTTTGGAAAGACTTTTAATTTTATCGAGCATTCAGCTACAAATATAGCTAAAATAATGGTTTTTTATAAGTTGCTGGTAAAGGCAGTATAAAACAGAACACAGATTGAACGGATACGACAGATTTTCACGGATTTTAACAGTGTATATCCGTACAACCAGTGTTATCAGTGTTCAATTTTTGATATTGCCAGTGAAAAACACCAGCTTCAGGGTTAATTGGGCAACAAGCAATAAAAAAGCCCCGCATGCGGGGCTGAATATGTAAAATTGAAATTTAAAATTATCTCCAGTTAATTCTTACACTGCCTGTAGTTAATTTGTAATCAAAGCAGTCATATACGTCAAATTCGTATCTGCCTGCATCATAAAATGTGATCTTTTTCCAGAACCAAACCCAGTTCTTTTCTGTATCAACATAAACTGTGTTATCATATGCTCCGCCTTTGTAGATCTCAAATCTTACTGAACGGCAAGCGATCTCATACGGAAGTCTTACAAGAACGTAAACATATCCGCCGCCTGAGCCGATATTGAATGTTGAGCTTTCTGTGATAGGATAACCGTCATCGGTCACGCCTTCGCAGAAATATATTGACTGCGCATTTGTGCTCTGGCTAACAAGCAAAAGAGCAAGTACAAAAAACGCTGATGTGAGTAATTTTTTAATCATTATTTTAAATGATCCTTTCCTTCTGATTTATGTTTCTTTTATATATAATACCCTTAAAACCAATACAGGCATCCCTTTTTGAGAAAGATGCCTGTATGAATATAGCCTTATATTATTTCATTGAAATTTTTACTTCGCCTGAAGCAACCGGTGTTCCGTCCGGTTTCATTGCAGTAACTTTGTAGTCACCTGCTGAATAGAATGTATGGAATTTATCGAAGAAGATATAATCCCAGTCAGGCTGTACATCAAATTTTTCTGTGGCAATAATTTTTTCGCTAGGTCCAAGCTTTGTAATTCTGAGCTCAAGCTTGCCAACGCCAATCTTCTTGCCGGTACCTCTCATATCGATCATACAGGTAAAATATCCGCCGTTTTTCCCGATAATGAATTCATCAGATTTGCCTATTTCTTTGCCTCCTGTGTATTCTTCACAGAAATAAAGCTTAATATCGCTGGATGAAGTCTCATCGGTTTTTCTTTCATCGGTCTTCCTTTCGTCAGACTTTGTATCTTCCTTCTTCGTATCCTCTTTCTTTGTGTCTTCTTTCTTATCTTCCTTCTTGTCATCTTTGTTTGAGCTGCATACATAGCCAACCGCAAACATAACCATTAAAGCAATTAAGAACTTTAATTTGTGGTTGTTTAACATTTTGTTTTCTCCTTTAGAAAAGTTAGTTAGTGTAGATATGATTTAAAAATCTGTGTTTACCCCAAAAAGCCGATTTACAGAAATGCGTTATATCTGAAATGCCTGTTTTAGAATGGATTTCAGGTCAAAATTATGCATTTTTTGGAAAAAAATCAATAATGAATTGTAACAATTAGTAATAATATTATTTTCTAAAATTCCAGCGAAAAATCACAGGAAGTGTAGGAGTGCGTTAAAGCACCCATTGAATAGTAATCTACCCCTTTTTTCTGATATTTGGCGAAATTTGAGGCATTTATGCCGCCGGAGAGCTCAATTTTGAACTTATTTACCTTAAGCAGCTTTATTGCCTTTTCAAGGTCACGGGGTTTAAAATTATCCAGCATCACAATTTCTACCAGTCCCCGGCCGTATTTTAAAACGAGATCCAGCTCTTCAAAAGTTTTTACTTCAATTTCGAATTTTTGTTTCAGCCCGAAAGGGATTTTTTTTCTAAGCAGCTTGTCCATAGTATTTGCCATACCACCAAGGGCTTCAATGTGGTTATCCTTAATCATAACCGCACTTGCAAGGCTTAACCTGTGGAAATCACCTCCGCCCGTCTTAACGGCGGCGGCTTCAAATACTCTGAAATTAGGTGTGGTTTTTCGGGTATGAAGTATTTTAGAATTCTTATCTTTCAGCTGTTTTAAAAAACTGTTTGTCATAGTCGCAATACCGCTCATGCGCTGCAGAAAATTGAGCGCGGTTCTTTCTCCTCTTAAAAGCACGCTGCGTGATGCGGATACTTCAAGGACTTTCCTGCCCTTTTTTATCCTGTCACCATCAGCCGCAAATGATTTGAACTTTACACTTTTATCAATGAATCTGTATGTCTTCTTAAAAATTTCAAGACCCGCCAGTACACAATCCTGTTTACATAACAGTATTGCTTTGAGCTTCTTATCACCGGCTTTTCCTTTAAGCAGCAGACCAGTGGTTACATCCCGGGAAATTTTATCCTCAGCAATTGCCTGCTTTATTTTTGAATCAATTTCTTTGCTGTATATATTATAATATTCTTTAAGTTCCATGTTCATTTGTTTTTTGATTCTATGTAACATTTTAGGCTTTCAATATTATTCACTCCATCAGGCAGAATTGCATCATCAATTAATAATAGGGGTATGCCTGAATCAACAGGGTACTTCGCGCCGCAGTTGGTACATTCAAGATACTCACCTTTTTGAACCAGCGGGTACTTTCCAACCGGACAAACAAGGTCTTCTATGAATTTAATATCGCTCATATAATTTATATAAAATGCGGACCCACAATTTCCATAAAATCTTTCGGGGGACGCACAGGCTTCATTGTGGCGAGGCTTATAAATGAATGCACAGTATAGCCTGTTACAATAAGTCTTTCGTTTACAAAAAGCTCATAATCTATCTTCACTCTAACTCCTGGTTTGGTTTGAAGTAGAGCTTTTATTGTTACAATGTCATCATACTTTGCGGTTGAGATATAATTAGCATGCGCTTCAATCACAGGCAGCCCGTAATTGAGCTTTTCAAGCTCCGTATAAGGATAACCCAGCTCACGCAGCAGCGTATTTCTGCCCGCTTCGAAGTACTCCAAATACCGCCCATTATTAACAATACCCATATTATCAGTATGAGCGTATAGTACCCTTATATTTATTTCAGATTTTATCATATATAAAAAAATTTACTGACACAGAGACACTGAAACACAGAGATTTAAATTATAGAAACAATTCTGTCATTTGATCTTTCTTGTAAAATACTCAATTACATTTTCTATCGGTAATCATTTGTGAAAATCTGCATAAACCGTGTTCTCGGTGTTCTCTGTGGTTAAAGCTTTTGTTTTCTATTTCTTCTCAAAATATCTTGCCCGGATTAAGTATATTATTCGGGTCAAAAGTCTTTTTGATCTTCCGCATAAGCTCAAGCTCCGCTTCGGCTATGGCAATGGGCAGGTATGACTTCTGCGAGTAGCCTATACCATGCTCCCCTGATATCATTCCATCCAGCGAAACTGTCAGCTCAAATATTTCGCGTATTGCCTTATCAAGATTTTCTTCCCAGCTTTTCTCATCAAGTTTATCTTTTAATATGTTAACATGAATGTTCCCGTCACCTGAGTGACCGTAACAAATTGTCGTAATGCCGTAGCGTGCTGATATTTCCTTAACTCCCCTGATAAGCTTTGTCATATTAGCACGGGGTACAACAGTATCTTCTTCTTTGTAGGCTGAAATTGATTTCACCGCTTCACCAATACCGCGCCTTAGCGACCATACGTCCTGCACCTTCTGTTCATCTTCAGCAAGCACCATATCCAACGGGTTGAATTCTTCAACAACTTCGGCAATCTGTTCAATATCCTTATCAAGCAGTTCGGGGTAGTTGCCGTCAACTTCTATGAAAAGCTGCGCTTCGGCATCGCTGTTGGGGAATTTTTTATTCTGCCGCTCTTCTGCTGCCCGGACTGCGGCTTTTTCCATGAACTCAATTGCAGAAGGTGTAATTCCCCGCTGGAATATCTTCGCAACCGCATCGGTTGCATCTTCAAGCGTACTGAATGCCGCAAGTATTACTTTCTTAAACTTTGGCAGCGGTATCAGCCTGAAATTTATTTTTGTAATTATAGCAAGCGTACCTTCACTTCCAACTATAAGCTGGGTTAAATTGTAACCGGTCACATTTTTCAGAACCCTTCCGCCTGTATTGATAATTTCCCCCGTAGGGAGCACGGCTTCGAGTCCGAGCACATAATCCTTGGTAACGCCGTATTTAACTGCCCTGGGACCCCCGGAACACTCCGCAAGGTTACCCCCTAAATGACACGAACCCCGTGAAGCAGGATCCGGCGGGTAGAATAGCCCCAGCTTCTCAACTTCTTCCTGAAATACCTGTGTTATCACCCCCGGCTGAACTGTAGCCTGAAAATTCTGAGTATCAATATTGATTATTTTATTGAATCGCACCATGCTCAGGCAAATTCCGCCATGAATTGTGAGTGCTCCGCCTGAGAGTCCAGTGCCGCCGCCCCGGGGAGTTACGGGTATACTAAACTTATTAGCCAGTTTGAATATCTCTGAAATTTCCTCAGCCGCCTGCGGCTTAACAACAACCTCCGGCGGGAAGCTAAGGTCTTCAGTCTCATCAACTGAATGCAGTTTTATTGACTCTTCATCAAATAAAACATTTTCCTTTCCAACTATGCCGGAAAGTTTATCAAGAATTTCGGGGGTTACTTTATTGTACAATTTATAATTTGGAATTAACTGTTTTATGTATGGCAAGCAGCTTCTTTAACAGGACTTCTATTTTATCAAGCTTAAGCATACTGCTGGCATCGCTTAGAGCTTTTGAGGGGTTGGGGTGAGTTTC
>JAUQWQ010000112.1 GCA_030835085.1 Ignavibacteria bacterium | reverse complement strand
AATTGATACGGGGTATGCTTTCACGAAATATGGTTACTATTTGAAAACAACCAATGCGGGAATTAATTGGGTAACAAATTCACATTTTACCGGAGAAAATTACCAGGACGTACAATTCATAAATAATTTGACAGGTTTTGCTGGGGGTTATTCAAACTCTCTTGATGTGGGAGTGATCCGCACTACAACGGATGGAGGAAACAACTGGGTATTAGGATATCTTGACAGTATTCGTGTAATATTAGATATCTATACTGCTCCATCTGGTAAATGGTTTGCTGCGGGTTATGGAGATTACAGCAGTGGCAGCGGATATCCCGGATTTATTTATCAATCAACTGATCTTGGAAATACCTGGACTTATTTAAAATTTCCAAAACAAATTTTTTCTATTCATTTTCCTTCAGCAATGACAGGATTTGCATCAGCATATGATAACATTACTTACAAAACTACTAACGGCGGAAATAACTGGTACGCAACATATTGTATAAACAGCGATGCTTCACAGGGTATTTATTTTTTAGATAATTTTACCGGTTATGCAGTGAACTTGTCAGGCCAAATTATCAAAACCACAACGGGCGGCGGTGTGTTAATCAGCGTTGAGCCGGAAAATTATGTTGTACCTCATTCATATAATTTGTATCAGAATTATCCGAATCCATTTAACCCGACCACGAAAATTAAGTTTGATATTCCCAAAGCTATGAATGCTTCGCTTAAGATATATGATATTCTTGGAAGAGAAGTTTCTGTGGTAGTAAACGATTTTCTCATTCCCGGCACTTATGCTTTTGATTTCGATGGCAGTAATTTATCCAGCGGAGTGTATTTTTATGTTTTAATCGGTGAAGGGTTTGTTGATTCCAGAAAGATGGTGTTTATAAAATGAATACTTTTAAAAATCTCAAATTCTTCTTATTTCTTTTAATATTAATAAATTGTATTTCTTTTTCGCAGGATGGCTGGTTCTGGCTGAATCCTTTGCCGCAGGGAAATTGGCTAACAGATGTTGAATTTACTTCGAACAATACAGTGTATGTTTCAGGTTATGGCGGCACTATGATGAAATCTACCGATAACGGGATAACATTCTCGGTAATGCCAAACAGAGAATGCGGTATATCGATAATTTTTATAAATGAATTGACGGGCTTTTCAAATTCAGCAAACGGAGTATTAAAAACGACAAACGGCGGAAATAACTGGAGATATATACAGGCTCCGGTTGATTTTGTAAATGATTTCAGTACTTCACCCCAAATTGTACTTTATGGCTTAAAAAATAATAAAGTTTATATCAGCAATGATCTTGGGGAAAACTGGAACTTGAGCCTTACAGCCTATCCTGATAATATATTTTATTCACTTCACTTCCCGGTAAACAGTATTGGTTTTGTAGTTGGATATAAACCGACTGTGTTTAGCAGCAGCAGGATTCACAAAACTACTAACGGGGGCTTAACATGGGATACCATTCCTGTAAATTTCAGGTTCAGGACCAACGGAGTATATTTCCTGAATGCCCAGACAGGTTTCGTATCAACTTTTGCGAACAGAAACCTGTTATTAAAAACCACTAACGGCGGAGTGAGCTGGGATACTGTATATAATTTTCTTAATGGTACTGCCGGACAAATAAAATTTTTCGATCAGAATAACGGTTATATCAGAGGAAACAGCGATACCTGGCTGACTACCAACCAGGGCAGTAACTGGACGTATTCTTATAAATCCAAAAATACTTTTCTTAAAAATTTTAATGATGGTATAGGACTGGATAGATTTTTCTTGTTCAGAACTACAAATGGCGGAACAAACTGGTTAGATCTAACAAGCGGATTTATGGATAGTTTTTATGATGTGACTTTTATCAATTCTAGTACCGGTTTTACAGGCGGAAATAACTTCATTTATAAAACAACAGATAACGGTATAAACTGGTCATCTTACGATTTAGGATTACTGACTTATAACGGAGTAAACAGCATAGTTTTCCCTAACATAAATACAGGTTATGCAGGTATTGATGGCGGCAGATTAGCGCGTACAACAAACGCCGCAACAAATTGGCAGATCTTAGAAACAGGACAAACAGATCATTTGTACGGGATATCATTCCCTTCGTCAGATACAGGTTATGCAGTTACTAAATGGGGTTGTAATATAAAAACAACTAATGGAGGATTAAACTGGTCTCCTGCAGTTTATGATTCTTGTCAATATGAAGAAGTTTCATTTCTGAATAATTTAACCGGTTTTACCGGAGGTTATAAAAACGCTTTAGATAATGCAATAATTAAAAAAACAACGAATGGTGGAAATAGCTGGACTACTTATTATCCAGACTCTATGTATAATGTTAGTGACTTTTGTTTTAGTCCGAATAATACTTTTTTTGCAGCAGGATACAAAATTAACTCAGTAAACTTTAATGGTGTTATTGCCAGAACCACAAATTTGGGTGATACATGGACTATTCAGGGATTCCCGAACAGAATTTCCGCAGTCTATTTTCATTCTGCTTTGACCGGTTATGCTTCAGCAGAAAATAACATCATGTACAAAACTACCAATGGAGGCGAAAACTGGTTTGCAACATATTGTGTTAATTATTTCAGTTCTTATGGTTTGTATTTCACAGATGACAACACGGGTTATGCGGTGAGTCCGAACGGTCAAATTATCAAAACCACAACGGGCGGCGGTGTGCTAATCAGCGTTGAACCGCAAAGCTATATTGTACCGCATACATATAATTTGTATCAAAATTATCCGAATCCCTTTAACCCAACCACGAAAATTAAGTTTGATATTCCCAAAGCTATGAATGCATCGCTTAAGATATATGATATTCTTGGGAGAGAAGTTTCAGTGATTGTGAATGACTTCCTCATCCCCGACACTTATACTTTTGATTTCGACGGAAGCATCTTTTCCAGCGGAGTGTATTTCTATGTTTTAACCGGTGAAGGGTTTGTTGAATCAAAGAAAATGCTTTTGGTGAAGTGAGATTTTAAGAATTATTTTCTTCACATGCACAGTCATTTGTGTGACCTTTAGGCCTGTCTGAGCTTTTTTATAGTTATCATTTACAGATTTACCTGGACTAAGGATACACCCTGCAATTGAAATTAATATGTAATTTTAGCCGTTTATAGTTAGTAATACGCAAAATATGTTCATTGTATATATTATTAATATTAAATACATTTAGCGCTTATATTTCAAAAAAGTAAATAACAGAGTTTGAAAAAGAGAATAATCTTCATTTTATCGGCAGTTTGCGGGGTTTTAGCCTTAAATTCAATTAATTTTATGGGGTGTGATTCCGGAAGTCCAACTGCAATTGGTGAGCCAGTAAGCTTTACCCGCGATATTCAGCCTATATTAGCGCAGAATTGCAGCTTCCCCGGGTGCCATAATTCAACAAACAGGCAGGCAGGGCTTGATCTTTCAAGCTGGGAATCGATGATGTTAACAGGCTCAACATTCGGCGCTGAAATTATCCCCTACAACGCCCGCTGGAGCCATATGACATTACACATTAACCGTGTTGATACCAATATATCTCCTTTTTCTGAACCGTTGATGCCGCAGGCTTTAATGCCTTACACTAACGGAATGCCGCTGGCTTCAAATCAATTGATGAAAATTGTTGACTGGATTAACCAGGGCGCAAAAAATGATAACGGGCAGGTTGCATTTCAGAACATAACAAATAAGGCTTTTATTACCAACCAGGCAAGTGATTATGTAGCGGTTGTGAATCTTGATAATAATCATTTAGTAAGGCTAATTGATGTTGGCGGCAGGGATAATGCCACACAGCCGCTTGACGCACCGCACGTAATTACAATTGATAACCAGGGCAGGTATTTTTATGTAAGCCTGATAGCAGAAGGTTACCTTGAAAAATATGACGCCATGACCTATGAAAGGGTCGGCAGAATGTTCGCGGGTAATTCACCTGCGCATATAATTCTATCCAATGACGGCACTAAAGGATGGTACACCAATTTTGATGCCACACTTGCGCAGAAAGAAATGAAGGAGTTCGATACACAGTCAATGACCATAACCCGTGTAATTGATGAGTTCCGCATGACCAAACCGCACGGTTTAAGGCTTACACACAATGAAGAATATATTTTAATGGCAACTGAAGGCAGTGAGTTTTTGTATCTTATTCAGGCTTCAACAGGCCAGATAATAGATATCTATCCTGTTGATCCTGCGGTTCCGCCTAACGGCAACGGCACAAATAATTTTATTCCTTACCAGGTATCAATTACACCTGATGACAAATATGCGTATATAACCTGCCTTAAATCAAATGACGTGCGCGTGTTTGATATAGTTAACAGGGCTTTTATTTTAACAATACCGGTAGGATTAAACCCGCTGGCGCATGAAATATCACCTGACGGCAGGTGGTGTTATGTGCCAAACCGCAACTCCAATTCAGTTTCAGTAATTGATCTGGCTACAAACACGGTTGTTAAGACAATTTCGAATGTTGGCGCGCAGCCGCATAAAATTGATTTCACTTCTGACGGTCATTACGCATATGTAACATGTGAATCGGTCGCCGGCGGATTTGTACACCATCCGCCAAGTGCAGGCAAAACACCGGGTACAACAGCGGTAATTGATGTTTGGGCTGGTCATAACAAGATAAAAGATATTGAAATGGCATCATTCCCTGCAGGGATTTGTATCACCCCGGGGCTGGGGAATTAAGATTCAGATTACAGAATACCAGACTTCAACAGTCTGATATTGATCAATATAACAGTATATGTACCGGATCTAAATATTAAAAAAATATGTTTAGACTTTTGAAATCTTATAACTTAAACATAACTTCTTTTATGATAAAACTAAGCGTTGCACTTACATTGTTTGCTTCAATAGTTTTTTATTCCTGCGGTGATGATTCAGGTATTGTAACCCCTCAGAATAAAGGTTCACTATACATAGCGGGCTTTAAACATCTTGATAAAAATGTTGAAGGCACATATGAGCTTTGGGCAAGCGTTGAAACGGGACTTGATCACGGTGAAAATGCGTACCGCTCACTTGGTAGATTTGCCGTTGGTACATCCGGCGGGTTGATTGATACTTCGGGCGGAACATTCACACCGAACTTAGGGAAGATAGCGAATATCAATGATATCGGGGATGTAATTATTACAATTCAGCCGCCCGGTTACAACGATACAATTCCAAGCAACATTAAGCTACTTGGCGGTGCAAAACAGCTGCAGGGCAATGAGCTTGTTTTTGATTTGTCCATTCAATACACCGATATTTTGCCAATATCCTCACAATTTTTCTCGGCTCAGGCTAAATATATACTTGCATCTCCAACAACAGGTACAGCTTCTTCACAATATCAAAAGGGCATCTGGTTCACACAGGATACAGCAGGTTCTACATTGGGAATAACATTACCTGTTCTCCCTGATACTGCAGAATGGACCTACCAGGCGTGGGTTAAAGATGGTGCAGATAATTATTATAATATCGGCCGGTTTGATGCACCGAACGCACGCGATAACAATCAGCTTTGCGAGCTTACCGGCGGTTTGGTATGGAGTGTTCCGGGTCATGACTGGCTTACGGCCAACTGCCCGGGCGGCGGTCTGCCGGATATACAGAGCCTGAATAACGATTACAGTGTTTTAATAACATTAGAGCCAAAGTATGAACAGGGTACAGCATTAGGGAAACCGTTCTATCTTAAGATCTTTGAAAGAAGTATATCGGTAAATCCTTTCGGCACCGTTCAGGATATGACAAATTATTTCGACTCTTCACAGCCTCTTGGCCAGTTAAGGCTTTCATCAAATTAGTTTAGCAAAAATAAAACCCGGTAAAATAACTTTACCGGGTTCCTGATTTCCCTGCTCATGTATATGTACTATTACTACTTTACGAGTATCATCTTTTTGGTCGAAGTGAATTTTTCTGTCTTAAGCGAGTAGAAATACACACCGCTTGGCAGATTAGACGCGTCGAATTCAAATGTATATTCACCCTTCGGCATATTTTTATTCAGCAGAACGGCAACTTCGCTGCCTGTGATATCATAAACCTTTAATCTCACGTAATCAGCTTTGGGAATTGAAAATTTAATATTTGTTTTGGGATTGAACGGGTTCGGGTAATTCTGCCCCAGTGAAAACTTATCAGCAACTTCGCTGTTTCCGATTATGCCGATTGGAATATTAGCCGTACTTATTTCATACATCGATCTGCCGTGAGTACCCGCGCAGAGTATCTGCGCACCCTGATGATAGTTAATATCAAACACCGGAGCATTCGGTAAACCCGTGCCGAGTATAGCCCAGCTTGTACCAAGATTAGTAGTATAATAAACACCTGCATCGCAGCCAACAAACAGCACGGAATCGCGTGCTTCATCTACTATAATGGAGTTGGCCGGAACGTTAAGCAGGTTACCTGAAATATTGCTCCAGGTTGCGCCGTAATTCGTAGTTCGGAAGATCCTTGTATTTTTTTCGTCAATATTGAATCCGCTAAGTGTTACATATGCTATTGCGGGATTGCGGCTGTCGCATCTTACGTCAGTAACGTATCTCTGCGGAAGAATGCCCGTAACATCAGTCCAGCTTACACCGCTGTTGGTAGTAACAGATATTTTCGCATCATCTGTACCGGTATATATAACCCGTTCACCGCCGCCGGGTGCGGCGCTGGTAATACATGTTATAGTACCAAGCCTGCCGTTTGGTCCGCGTGTCAGGTCACCGCTGATGGCTGTCCATGAAGTTCCCCGGTTGGTTGACCGGAAGAGCATATGGCTGCCTACGTACAGAATAGCGGGATTAACATTATCAAGAATGTATGGTGTTGACCAGTTGAACCGGCCGCTTAAGCCGCCGGTTATATCTGAAAATGATACGCCGTTGTTCGTACTTCTGCCAAGTCCCCCGTTTTGCGAAGTGCAATAAATAATATTAGAGTTTGTATAATCAACATGAGCGGTAAATCCATCGCCGCCATAAATTACTTCCCAGTTATCAAGTCCGCCGGTGAATGTAATTTTTGATCCGTTATCCTGTGAGCCGCCGATCTTGCGCAGCGGATTAAGGTGATCAATATTAGTGGCATAGAACTGAGTAATTGGCAGGTCATAGCTTTTAGACCATGGAGCATTACCCGTTGAAGTTTCAAAAATTCCGCCGTCGTTTCCGCAGATCAGGTTGTTAGGGCTTGCGGGATTTATCCACAGCACGTGCTGGTCAGGATGCTGTTCATCAAATGTTCCGCTGTATGAGTTGGTTAAGTTAACCCAGTTTGTGCCGTTTGTTGTCCTGAAAATATCCACACTGCCAATGTAAACTTTGTTGGGATCAGTGGGGTCAACTTCTATCAAACCAAAGTACCAGTCAAACCCTGAGGATGATACCCCTGACATTGACATAGTTGTCCAGTTAAGTCCTTTGTTGGTTGATTTATATATGCCGCTTATATTATTGCCTGTAGTAGTTTTAAAAATTGAATAAACATAATTCGGGTTTGATCTTGCAACTGCTATGCTTATTCTGCCTGTTGTTGAGCTTGATGCGGGAATTCCATTTGAAACCCCCAGCTGCTGCCAGTTGGCTCCCCCGTTTGAAGAGCGGTACAGCCCGCTTGAAATACCGCCTGTTTTTGAAACAGATGGCGGGGTTCGGATGCGCTCCCACATTGCGGCGTAAACAATATTCAGGTCATCCGGTGATACTTTTACATCGACCCCTGAGGTTGAATCTGATACAAATAAAACCCTGGCCCAGTTAACACCGCCATTGGTTGATTTGTATATACCTTTATTCTGCCCGAACGAGCGGAAAGCCATTACAGATGCATAAACAATATTCGGGTTTAACGGGTGTATATCCATTGAAGGAATATGAAGCGCATCGGTTAAGCCAACAAGATTCCATGTATCGCCCATATCGGTTGATTTAAGAACACCAAAACCAGGGTAAACATCAATTGCGCTGTTGCCTTCACCTGTTCCGCAATATATGATATTAGGATTTGAAGGATGCATAACCAGTGCACCTACAGAAAGACTTGGCCACTCATCGGTTTTAGCAGTCCAGTTTGCCCCGCCATTGGTTGTTTTAAATATTCCGCCTGCTGCCGCTCCGATTATGATGATATCCGGATTTGACGGATTTACTGCTATTGCAGTTATCCTTCCGCCGATGTTATAGGGACCGTTCGGCGTCCAGTTAAGTGCTGAAGTTGGATTATCCATCTGCTCCATGACCTTCTTTTCTTCCATTGACCTGAAGTATTTATCATACGGAATATCACCTGTTGGGAATGAGCGCTGGTAAAAGAACCAGTCACCGGGAGCGTTTTTTTTATATTTGAGAGTTGCTGATTCTGAGCCGCTTTGAAATAAACCGGAAAACCAGAAAATCAGCCCGGAAATAATCAAAATAGAGGGTAAAATAAATAGAGTTTTACGCATAGAAATATGATGTATTTACATTAATTGATGGATTCAATTTAGCATTTTAAAGGTATTATTTGAATGCAATAATTTCAGGTGGTGTGCAATTAAAAGGACACAAAAATATTCAGCCGTGAATTTATTTGAATTCTCACACAGAAAGATCCAACTAAAATATTCAACGGAGATTATTTTGTGTCCAAAAATTTACCGCAAAATGATAATTAATATTACTGAATTGCAGCCAGGTATTCTTCAATTTTCAGTATTATATTTGTGCCTTCATTGCTTTCAAGCTCTAAATACCTGCCGCTCAGCTTATTTTGTTTACAGAAAATACTGTTATCCTGAATATAATATGAAGTAAAATATTCTTTGCCATTATCGTAACCGGAGCGTTCATAACAGCGGGGAATATCCTTATCAAAAAAAATCTGTTCACTGTGAGAAAGGTTATCAGTTGTGGAAATTTTTATAAGTTTACCTTCAGAATAAAAAGCGGTGATATCAATACCCGAAGGCAGTGCAGCATTTACGGAAGCAGCATTAACCAGGCTGTTTTCTGCAGTCCTTCTAACTTCTTCTGATTCGAAAATTTTCTTTTCATCGCAGCTTATCTGGCTGTTAACATCCGGCTGATATGCTGCCTGTGTGATAAAAAGTACAGTTAAAAGCGTAATAAGTTTCATTTTTGGTTACTAGTTAAAATCTTTTAAAAGCTTTAAATTTTAAAAGCCTGTCAGTTCTTTAAATTGGGGGTAATTAGCAGATACTGACAGGCTTTTTTAAGTTTTGGATAAGATGGTTATTTCCTTCTGCGGATCGCAAAGAATGAAATTGCGAGTCCTGCAAAAGCCATTAACGGGAACTCCATGCCAAAGAGACCGCATTTTTTGCCTTCATTTTTCACGGTTGCTGTCATTTCAATATCATTCTTAAGATCAGCAAGTGTTTTTTCGTATATGATCTTCTGTCCGTCTTTTCTGCCGTTTGTCTTTAAAACTTCAGCGGGCATTTCGAATTCATAGTTGAGCTTAATATCGCTTGAGCCCATGTTTCCGGCGTTTGAAGTATCTTTAAGAAGTGTATAATTGAAATCCATTCCCTCTTTGCCTTCCTTCCATGATGCTTTCACTTTTTCGAAGCCTTTGGCAGAAGTAATATCATTTATATTCTTGAATTTAAGATCAACTGTAACGTGTTTTGTAGAATCATCTAATTTTTCTTCAACCTTAACGCCTGTAACATCAGTGTTAGAAGATGAATAATTCTGTTTTGCCTTTGCTTCCTCGAAACTGAATCCGCCAAGATCTGTGCTTGAAGAAAGATTTGACATTTTAGTCCAGTAATGAACTTTCATTGTACCTGAACCATCCTGCTTCAGTGTGGTCTTCTGCTCTACGTTAACGCATCCTGCAAGATAAAAAGCGAAAAGAATAAGGATAGATGAAAAAACCAGGAAATTGCCTCTTTGAAACATTTTTTTTGATCTTTCTGTGTTTGACATTTTTACTCCTTTAGAGTTTTTTGATTTTTAAATACTTACAAAGATATAATATATATGAATTGTTAAAAAATCAATTTTTATGTAATTTGTTGCATGTTTTTTAAAAACTAAATGGACCTCAAAAATCCCAAATATAACCCGTTTTTGGTAAATGATTACTATTTATTCGAATATGGGGCAGTTCCGGAGAAAGTAAGGTCATTATTTAAGGAAAAAGTATTACGAAGAAAAGGTTCTGAAGCGCAAAAGAATGTCAGGCTGATAGAATATTATGAAAGCATTATACATTCCGGAATTTTTAATGAAAATGAATATTCCGAACTGAATAAAACTCTCAGCATAAGCAAAAGAATGCTTGATTGCCATAAAGCAAGACTTATAAAGCAGCTGAGGGAATTTTATTTCAGCTGGGAAGATCTGCCGGACGAGAGTGAAATTGAAAGGATCAGAAGAAGATATTCCTGCGGAATGCTTAGAGAAGCCCGTTCAGAACTAATAGAGCTTGAAAAGAAGTTATTGGCGCAAAAAGGCTCCACGGAGCAGAAAATGCTTCTTTTTGAAATTTCCGAAAAGCTTTTTCATTATTACAATTTCTCCCGGGACTTAAGAAGAACTAATTTTTACTTCAACAAAGCCGGAAGTTTATGCACTCAGCTCATAAGAGCACTCCATGATGATAAGGTGAAAGCTGAATTAAAAGCACGCTACGGGCTGCTTATGAGCTACAAACTGACAATTAACAGATTCAAATTGAATAACCTTGAAAAAGCGGTCAAAGAGCTCGAAGGAATACTCCATACCGGTAAGAATATAATTCCTGTAAATCTTCTTATAAAGATATATCACAAGTTAGGATTGTATTATAACATTTTACGTGATACGGACAGATCTATAGCTTCGTTTTCAGAAGGAAGAGAACTTGCTGAAAAAAACAATTTATTTGCAGATAAGATCGCATTTGAAAGCTATCTGATGATAAGGAACTTCACAGCCAATAACAGCCTTGCCGGTGAATGCCTTGAATTTCACAAGAAAAATTTTCCTTTACTTCTGGAAAATCATACAGAAATTCCTCAGGTTCTGGAATTTGAACTGAATTATCTCCGGTTTTTGATATATGCCAATGATCCTCTGGCAGAAGATATAACATCAGATTACCTGTCCAGGCAAATACTGTATTCCCGGAAAGCTGATGCGCTTAACAGCTGGTACCTGGAGCTGAGCGATCAGCACTCAAGCAGTGTATTTGAATGGCATCGAACCGGGAACAGGTATTCAGTGAATGTTGATAAGAACATTCTTTCGGTATTTACAGAAATGAACAGGGTTTCAACTTATAAATTCAGCAATATCTACTCACCGAACGTTCAGGCAATATTATATATAAATATCGCTGAGCAGGAATTCTGGAAAGGTATAAAAGCTGATTTCCTTCTGGCTGAAACATATATTAAAAAGCTTGAAAGAATAATGAAACTATATAATATCAATATCTCTGGCAGCTGGATAGAATCAGCCAAGCTTGGGCTTAAAATATTTGAAATGCTTGAAAAGCAGAACCCTGAAAGGGTATACAGAAGATTCAGCGGGGCTGTAAGCAGATTCATTTACAGGTTGAAGAGTGAAAAGCAGTCATTTAATATAGCATCAGATCTTGCAAAGCTTCTCTTCATCAATGATGCGCTTAAAGTCAGCAAGCTTGATAAAGAAATAACCGGGCTCATTGAGTGGATCGGGATAAATCACCCTGATGTGCTGAAAAGTGTAAATGAAAGCGTTATGTAACGATCACAAGTTTTATGAGTCTTTCCTGTACAAGTTTCTCTGCTTTCTTTATATCCATTTCTTCCGGAGTATTTATTCCCTCGCTCAATTCATTCAGTATTGATTCCTGTATCCTGCCTCTGCTAAGAGCAACAGAATAAGGTATTCTGAGGAATGTCACCATTGAATATTTCGGAATGAAAATTTCAGGAAATTTCTTATACAAAACCGCTTCTATTTTCTTTTTTAACTGGAAGCGTGCATCGGCAACAAGATCACGCATTTCAATAAAATTTTCCTGCGCAAGATCTGCTATGGCATCAGTGTTGACTTTCCGCAGCTGCTGGTAACTGCTGAAAATTTTCTGCCAGTCACCCGGATATTTATCAATGCACTCATTCAGGTAAGTACAGTCCTCAAAAGCGGCATTCATCCCCTGTCCGAAAAAAGGTACAATTGCATGAGCGGAGTCACCCAGCATCGCAAGTTTGCCTTCAATGCACCATGGGTAACATTTAATGGTTATTAATGTACCTGTTGGATTACCGAAGAAATCATCCAGCAATTCAGGCATCAATTCTATCGCATCGGGAAAGTTCTTTTCGAAGAACTGCTGAACTTTTTCTTTACTGTTCAATGCTTCAAAGCTGTTTTCGCCGCCCAATGATTTATCATATGCAAGAAACAATGTACACGTAAAGCTGCCATCCATATTAGGCAGTGCTATGAGCATAAATGAACCGCGCGGCCAGATATGCAGGGCATTTGTCTCCATTCTAAACGAGCCATCAGTGTTTGGTGGAATGTGAAGCTCCTTATACCCGTAATTTTCGTATTCCTGTTTTAAATCAAACCTGGGAACTTTGAGCATTTCCATTCTTACCGGTGAAGTAGCTCCATCAGCAGCAATTGTAATATCACTCTTCAGGGTTTCTGTGCCGCCTTTTTCTGTATTACTGAAATATATCTCACTCTTATCCATATTCATGGATATACAGGGCATATTAAAATGGAATTTCACAGATGGGTACTCTTCGGCAAGATCCATAAGTT
>JAUQWQ010000111.1 GCA_030835085.1 Ignavibacteria bacterium | reverse complement strand
TTACATATTTCTATTCTGTCAACAAATCCAAGTTTGATTCGGTCACTTTTTATAACTTCATCATCTTCCAGAATAAAATGCATGCTCGCCATTAATGAAGATATCTCGGGTTTGTTTATATTTTTATTTAGACTGTAATTTATCCACTTTCCGTCTTTATAGTCTTCAATGAATCCGGCTTTTTTCAATATGTTCAGGTGATTTGATACAGTGGAAGCAGCAAGTCCAAGAATATCCGTTATCTCGCATACACAAAGCGGTTTTATCTGAAGCATTTTGATAATTCTCAATCTGTTTGGATCAGAAAGCGCTTTAAATACGTTCGTTTGATGTTTTAACATAAAATCATTTCGTTCATTAACGAAATATAACCGAATTCTAATTTCTGTTTTATGATTTGTAACACATTGTAGTATGATAGTTATCTATTTACTGTAAATTAGTAATTTACATAATAGGGACAAATTTATACCTTTTCTGAGGAGAATCATTATCGTAATATTGCAATAAGACAATAAGAAAATATATGGGACTCACAAAAACAGATAATTTCACAGCAGAACAAAACGAGCTTGCAGCATTTGCTAAAGCGCTCGGACACCCTGCACGTGTGGCTATAATTGAATATCTATCCACACAGGCAAGCTGTGTATGCGGCAGCATAGTAGATGCAATCCCGCTTGCTCAGGCAACTGTATCACAGCATTTAAAAGAGCTCAAGAACGCCGGACTTATCCAGGGGAACATTGAAGGAAATTCAATTTGTTACTGCCTTAATCCCGAAAAATGGAAGAAGTTCAAACAAATGCTTGAGCCAACTTTCACCCACATAGAACAACCGGTTTGTTGTTAAAATAAATTTATTCACTGTACAGACGTCCCGCTGGGACGTCTCAATTAAATTTTAATAAAGATAAATGAATACATTAGAAGAAACAAAAACAAAAGAAAAATCCTGCTGCGGACCAGATTGCTGCAGCGATGAAACTGTTGATACAGCAGTTTTGGAAACTGACCTTACCAAAGAAAAATCAGAAGAAGAACTCAAACAGATAGTCAAAGAACAGTACTCTCAAATCGCGCTTCAGTCAAAGGAGCAAAATGAATCATCCTGCTGCGGCTCAACATCTGCTTGCTGCGGTGATTCAACAACATTCACTATAATGGCTGATGAATACAAAAATCTCAAAGGCTACAATCCAGATGCTGATCTTGGTCTTGGCTGCGGTTTGCCAACTGAATTCGCAAAGATCAAAGCTGGTGATACAGTTGTTGATCTCGGTTCAGGTGCCGGCAATGATTGTTTCGTAGCTAGGGCTGAAACAGGGGATACCGGTCGTGTAATCGGAATTGATATGACCCCCGCAATGGTTGATAAAGCCAAAGCTAACGCAGCAAAGCTTGGTTTCAGTAATGTTGAATTCCACTTAGCTGAAATTGAGAACATGCCGCTTGCCGATAATACTGCTGATGTAGTTGTAAGCAATTGTGTTATGAACCTGATACCCAATAAAGTGAACGCTTTTAGAGAAGTATACAGGATAACCAAACCCGGCGGACATTTTTCTATCAGTGATATCGTGCTTACCGGCGAGCTTCCATTGAAAATGAGAGCAGCAGCTGAAATGTACGCCGGCTGTGTATCAGGCGCGGTTCAGAAAGATGAATACCTTGAGATCGTAAAAAACGCGGGATTCAAAAACATCTCCATCCAGAAAGAAAAAATAATAACTATACCGGACCAGATACTGCTTGATTACATGACAATCGAAGAAGCGAAACAGTTCATCAGATCAGGCAGCGGGATATACAGCATCACAGTTTACGCAGAAAAATAAATAAAATTGACCTCACCCTCCAACTCCCTCTCCTAAGAGGAGAAGGAGAGCCAATAATTCTGAATTATTTCACCCCTCTCCCTCCGGGAGAGGGGATTGGGGGTGAGGGGAAAAGGAATTCTATGTCAGCCACAAACTGCGCACCAACAGAACGAAAGCATTTAAGCTTCCTTGATAGATTCCTGACCTTATGGATCTTCATCGCAATGGGAATCGGCGTTGCCCTCGGGTATTTTATTCCCGGCACTGCTGACTTTATCAATTCATTTTCATCCGGTACAACGAACATACCCATAGCCATTGGTTTAATACTGATGATGTATCCGCCGCTGGCGAAGGTCAAATACGAAGAGCTTGGAAAGATATTCAGGAATTTTAAAATTCTCGGTCTATCTTTAGTTATGAACTGGGTAATCGGACCCGTGCTTATGTTCATTCTGGCAATTACATTCCTGAGTGATATGCCCGGCTATATGGTCGGCTTAATTATGATAGGACTTGCGCGCTGCATTGCTATGGTAATTGTGTGGAATGAGCTTGCAAACGGCAGCCGTGAATACGCCGCCGGACTCGTAGCTTTCAACAGCATATTTCAGGTACTTTTCTACAGCCTTTTTGCGTGGATTTTCATCACAATACTTCCGCCGTATTTCGGGGTAACGGGACTAGAGGTCAATATCAGCATTTCAGAAATTGCTCAAAGTGTATTCATCTATCTTGGTATTCCGTTTATTGCGGGATTCTTAACCAGGTACTTTCTCCTTAAACTAAAGGGTAAGGAGTGGTATGAAAGTAAGTTTATTCCCAAGATAAGTCCTATAACTTTGATAGCTCTTTTATTCACAATTGTTGCAATGTTCAGCTTAAAGGGTGAAATGATCGTAAATATTCCAATGGATGTTGTAAGAATTGCGATTCCATTACTGATTTATTTCGTAATTATGTTCTTCATCACTTTCCTTGTTGGTAAGTGGCTTGGAGCTGATTATTCCCAAAACGCCGCACTCTCATTCACCGCCGCAGGCAATAATTTTGAATTGGCAATTGCAGTCAGTATTGGAGTGTTCGGCATATCGAGTCCCCAGGCATTTGCAGGGGTGATCGGTCCATTGGTAGAAGTCCCGGCTTTAATTCTCCTTGTCAACGCCGCCTTCTGGCTCAAAAAGAAATTGTATAATTAATAATACTTACCCTCCCCTTCGGGGAGGGCAGGGTGGGGTCATCTCTCGCCAAAAAAGTATCATTCAATGATACACATAACCCCTTTTTAACGCCTATTTTTGTTTATTAAGTAAATTAATAAATAATTATATTCGCTGAACTCACAAACACAACATTATTTCCATACCGTCAAATAGCGGGATTTGTATAGTTTGGAAATTCAGCAATAAAAAAACTATAGAAAGGTTTTACCCAAAATGGCAGATAACGAAAAACTGCGCTCTTTACAGATAGCTATTGACCAGATAGAAAAGTCACACGGCAAAGGCTCAATAATGAAGCTTGGTGACGGCGTCATTGCGAAGATCGACTCGATCTCAACCAGCTCAATCTCACTTGATGCAGCCTTAGGTGTTGGCGGTGTACCCAGAGGAAGAATTATTGAAATATACGGACCTGAATCATCGGGTAAAACTACCATCTGTCTTCATATAATTGCCGAAGCACAGAAAAAAGGGGGACTCGCTGCTTTCATTGATACGGAGCATGCATTAGATACAGGTTATGCCAAAAAACTTGGCGTTGATGTTGAAAACCTGCTTGTATCACAGCCCGAGTACGGCGAGCAGGCACTGGAAATTGTTGAAACACTTGTTCGCAGTAATGCACTTGATATAATAGTGGTTGATTCAGTTGCGGCTCTTACACCAAGAGCTGAAATAGAAGGCGAAATGGGTGACTCACACATGGGTCTCCAGGCAAGATTGATGTCACAGGCATTACGTAAGCTTACATCAGCGGTTTCAAAATCAAACATTTCGCTAATGTTCACAAACCAGCTGCGAGATAAGATAGGAGTTATGTTCGGTTCACCTGAAACTACAACCGGTGGTAAAGCGCTTAAATTCTATGCATCTGTCAGAATGGACGTTCGCCGTATAGCGCAGATCAAAGACGGCACAAATGTAATTGGTAACCGTACAAAAGTAAAAGTTGTGAAAAATAAAGTCGCGCCGCCTTTCCGCGAAGTTGAATTTGATATCATCTACAATGAAGGTATTTCAAAATTAGGCGATTTGGTTGATACTGCCGTTGATATGGAAATTATCAAAAAAGCAGGCGCATGGTTCAGCTACAATGATCAGCGTATGCAGGGCAGAGAAGGCGTGAAGAACATGCTTCTTGAAAATCCTGAACTGCTTGCCAGACTGAATAATGAAGTCCGTGAAGCAATGGGTATGGATGTTACTCCTGAAACAGCCAAAAAAGAACCTTCTGCTAACGGCTCCAACGGCGAAGCTAAACCAAAAGAAAAAGCAGCCAAGAAGTAAATATTGCAACAGAAATAGAAATCTTTTGTAGAGACGTCCCGGTGGGACGTCTCTTTTTGTATTCAAACCGATTTCTCTATATATGCTCATCACCAAAATAGAAAAACAGAAGAAGAACAACAAACGTTATAATCTTTATATCGCGGGTGAATTCTATTGCGGTTTATATGATGATACCATCCTTAAATTCGGTATTGCCTCCGGTGACGAATTAACAGAAGAAAAATTAAACCAAATACTCGAATTTGACGAATACATTTACGGCAAAAAAATATCATTCGATTACCTTTCATACCGCATACGTACAATAGCAGAAATAAAAAAGAAACTGAAATCCAAAGATATTTCCCCGGTTATTATTGATAAGGTCATTCACCACTTAAATGAGCTGGGTTTGATAAACGATGAAGAATTCGCCAAACTGCTTATCACCGAAAAGATCAAGAATAAACCCGCAGGCAAACGCCTGCTTCAGCAAAAGCTGTTTGAAAAGGGGATATCCAAACAGGTGAGCGAAAGTGCAATAGAAAAGTACTTAACTGAAGCTGATGAAAAGAAAATGGCAATAAAGGTTTATGAAAAATTAAAACCTAAGCTAAAAGGACTCGAGAAACAAAATGCTAAGCAAAAGATATATGAAGCACTTGCACGAAAAGGATTTGATTACGATATTATTAATGAAATTATCCGTGAAAAAGCCGATTAATATCGTTAAATTTACAATATGAAGTCAGTAAAAAATGAAGAAAAGTATCCGGGTACTTTCAATGATCCCGTAAAACCTCTTAGCGGTGTTGCGAAGATCTTCATTCTGCTTATTCCTTTACTTATCATTGCTGCTTTCATAGCATTTTTTACAGATATATTCATAGCGCTCGTTATGTGCCTGCTCTTTGCGCTGGTGCTGAATCCGTTTGTAGATTTTATCCAGGGCTTCGGTTTGGGAAGGTCGATATCTATATTAGTAGTATACGTAGTGATCGGAACATCGATATACTTTGCGTTTAATATGATAGCCCCGGCATTTGTTGAACAAAGCGAGTCGCTTACCAAGTCATATAAAGAGTTCCGCGTATCTGAGAAGCTGAAGGATTCCGAAAAATGGATCGAGAAAAATGTGCCATACCTTAAAAAAGGGGATGTTGGCAAAGAAATTGAAAGCTCGGTTCGCTCATCTTTCACTAAAGCCGAAGATATTATTTCAGGGGTGGTTTCAACAGTACTCTTTATTATCATTATACCGTTTATTACATTTTTTATACTGCGAGACAGGCAAAAGATAAAGAACGGCGTGATAAGCATTGTACCTAACCGATACTTCGAAATGACAATTAATATAATTGATAAGATTGAAAAGCAATTAAGCTCATATGTACGCGCATGGCTGCTTGATGCTTTTGTTTTAGGCGTGCTTTCATTCATAGGTTTGAGTATTATGGGTGTTAATAATGCAATTATAATCGGTATGGTTGCCGGCGCGGGTCACTTAATACCATACGCGGGACCCGTAGTTGGCGGTGTACCGGCGATTCTCATTTCTATCATACAGTATGGCGACTTCCACATGGTTCTGCCAATTGTAATTCTGTTCACAGTAATTTATATAATAGATAGCGCATTCATTCAGCCATACCTTTTCAGCAAGGGAGCTGAAATGAATCCCATAGTTATCATTGCCTTAATTCTGATAGGCAACCAGATACTCGGCGCCTTCGGGGCGCTGATAGCAATTCCAGTTGCCACAATATTGAAAGTAAGCGCAAAGGAAACAATAAACGGCTTCCGCAATTATAAACTTGGGTACTATTGATTCTGCAAATTATATTTTTAGCCCGCGACTTCAGTCGTGGGTAACAAACAAAGAAAAATAAAAAGAACCGTTTCAACGGTTTATAAAAACTAAACATATCTATTCTATATGGTAATAAAGCTTAAGAATTCTTATCCCAGTATACACGGTTTGCCCGTTATTCACTCAGTCGAGACCGATATTTTTGATCTGACTTATTTTATGAAATGCATGGAGTGCACCTTCTGCAAGGACCAGTGTTGTGAGTGGGGCGCTGATATTGATATGCAGAACGTTGCCCGTGTAATGAAGTATAAAGATGAGCTCGAAGCGTTTACAGGGATAAAATCAGAGCGCTGGTTCGATGAATCCGAAAAAGGGACTGATTACGAATACCCCGGCCACGATTACATGCGTACAACTTTTGATGAAGAGAAAGATTACTGTATATTTTTAAATACCCAAAGCAGGGGATGCATGCTGCACAGCTTTGCGCTGAATAAAGGAATGGATTACCACGAAATCAAGCCGTTCTTCTGTTCACTTTTTCCGGTTACATATATGGATGGTGTACTTATGACCCCGGAAGAAATCGATGAAGGCTTAACAGCCTGCCTTGGTCAGGGACCAACTCTATACCAGGGTTCGCGAGATGAGCTGCTCCATTACTTCGGCCCCGGACTGGTTGCCGAAATGGATGAGATCCAGGCTCAAAGACCGCCGGCGAAAAAAGAAGCAGTGTAGAAGAATTTACAAAGTTTCCGCAGAGTCTCTTTTTACCGTTCCCGCAGAGTCTCTCGAAGAGGACTCTGCGGTTAATATATAAAGAGTTGTTTTCCAAACTCAACCACTCAACTAACTTACCAACTCCTCAATAACATTTCCTTCATTAACATACTTTAATGGTCGACCCTGCGGCGAGTGTATTACTTTATTAAAATCAATTCCAAGCTGATGCGAGAGCGTTGCGAACAAGTTGCCCGGTGTCACCGGATTTGACACGATCTGATTACCATCATCATTTGTTTCGCCGTAAACCCTGCCTCCGCGGATACCGCCGCCTGCTATTGCACAGGCAAATGCATCAGGGTAATGGTCACGTCCTTCATTGGCGTTAATGGCGGGAGTCCTGCCAAATTCACCCATGCATAAAACTAGTGTTCTATCCAGCATTCCCCGCTGTGAAAGATCCTGCACCAGCGTTGAAAACGCAGGGTCAAGTTTTTTACAGAGATTAGATACCCTGGAAAAATTATCCTGGTGTGTATCCCAGCCGTCCAAAGTGACCTCAACAAACTTAACGCCGGTTTCTATAAGCCTTCTTGCCATCAAACAGCCTTTGCCAAAATCATTTTCGCCGTAGGCTTTCTTTAATACATCAGGTTCTTCACTGATATCAAATGCTTTAATTAAAGGTGAGTTCATCATTCTAACCGATTTCTCATATATCAACTGGTGTTCTTTAATATCTTCCAATCCTTTTTCTTTGTAGAATGAACCTTCCATCTGGTTCAGCAGCTGCATTCTCTCCGCAAAGCGGGTATCATCAACATCTTTGAACTTCGCGATATTCTGCAGAGGTTTGGTTACATCTTTGATAACGTAGGGCGAGTATTCCTTACCCAAAAATTCCGCGCTGTAACTGGGTCCCGTTAGACTGATAAAATACGGCAGATCGAATTCCCTAGCTCCGCCAAGCTCTTTAGCGGTAATAGCCCCAAAGCTCGGATGCTTAACAACTCCCGTTGGGGGATATGATGTATGCATCAAATAGCTTGCACGGTTGTGATTTCCTTCTTTGCTTGTTAGTGTTCTGATGAGAGTTACTTTATCCATCTGCTGTGCAAGCAGCGGCAGATTTTCAGCAAGCTCTATACCCGGAACATTCGTCTGTATTGCTTTTGTTAAGCCCCCATTTTTGCTTTTTGGTTTAGGTGAAAATGTCTCAAACTGTGATGGCGCACCAGCAAGCCATAATACGATTACATTCTCAGCCTGCGCGTTCAACGGATTCATAAACGATAAGTTCGGATTCTTAGCCGCTATGCTCTTTGTAAATCCGAATTTTGAAAATATCAACCCGGTTGAAAGCGCCATGCTTAGGGAAAGAAATTTCCTGCGCGAGAGCTCAATTTCGTCCTTATGATCTTTACATCCGCAATGTTCTGAAACTTGCTTCTCTTTATTTTTATGTTGTTTCATAATATAATTTATAATTTATTGCCCCCCTCTCCTTTTAGGAGAGGGGCAGGGGGGTGAGGTCTTCAATGATTAAATATAAACTCACTGCTGTTTATCATTGCCCATTGAAGGTCTTCGTAGGCATCTTCTTTATCGCCTGCAGTTTTTAAGGCTGCTTCCATTTCTTTATCACTGGGAAAGCGTCCCAGGGTATTTAAGTACAACAGGTTGATTCTTTGTTCAGGATCAGTTTCTTTATTCATAACTTGTGATATAAAATTTCCGGGTTTTTTCTCTGTTATTTTTTCGGTTATATCGCTGTTCATTAACAGCAATGCCTGCGAAATTGTACCTGAAAAATCTTCCGCTTCGTTCATTTCATCATCTTCAAAGGTATATACAAATAACTGCAGTATCCTGAATCTGATTTTCGCAAGTTCTTCGTTGCTCTTGTTCTTCAAATTGCCTGAATTGAAATACCCGCTTGATGATAACAGCGAGTTTGATAGCTGAACGGGATCCATCGGCCTGAGCACAGCCCGTGAAAAGAACATCCTGTCATCTGTATTCGTACTGTTAGGAGTCGAAGAAAGCTGGTATGTTTCAGTATTTGTTATCAAGCGAAACAAAGCCTTAATATCAAAATTACTTCGTACAAATTCATCAGTAAGTAATTCAAGCAGCTCAGGATTTGAACCCTTCTCATTTGCGGTCATATCGTCAACCGGATTGATAAATCCATACCCGAAGAAATGTTTCCAGAACCTGTTGACAAATGCGCGGGCAAGCTGTTTTTGTTCGGCAACCGTGATATTTTCAGCCAGCAAATTGCGCCTTTCTATTCCCGCATCACCTGATACAGAAGCTCCGCCCAGGAACTTGGGATAGACAGTATTTTTCACACCCTTAACTTCATAGGTCATTTGTCCGTTAACAGCATCCCACACCAGCAGGTCAGGCTTAAAAGCTGAATCACTCATTCTTTGTTTTAAGCTGTCAATTGCCCATTGCGGGGGAATATTTCTTTTCTTTTCACCCTTGTTTTTCTTTTGTGATTTATCCTTTTGCTTCTTTTTAACATTCTTATGCTCTTCCTTACTCATCATTTCATCATTCATTTCAGTGCTGCTTTCCATATTGTTTTCCATCTCCATATCACGCGCTTTTGTGATCTGCTTCTCCAACCGGGTAATTGCATTGGTGATCTTCTGTGCCTGGTCTTTTTTTAAGAGAGGCAATACCTGCCTGCGGGAGAAAAATGATGCTACACCGTAGAAATCCTCCTGAGTGATCTCTTCATAGGGATGTTTATGGCACTGCGCACACTGAATCTGCCTGCCTGTGAAAATTTTCATTACACTCCCTGCTGCATCTTCGGGAGTTTCAAATCTGCCCATATACAGTGCATACGGATTTGTAGTTACAAATCCCTGTGCACTAATAAGTTTTGAAACGAAATTGCTGTATGGAGTATTCAGATTAAAACTTTCCGCGAATTCTTTCCTGACCAGATTGTAAGTAGGTGCCTGAACTCTGCGTTTGGCGTCATAGGAAAATAATATCTGCATCCATGTATCGGCCATGTACCCGCCGTATTCTTCCGATGCAAGTAGCTCATCTATCTTTTCAGCGCGTTTGTTCTTCTTTTTGCTCTCAAGGAACTGCTTTACTTCATCGGCATTCGGAATTCTGCCGGCAAGATCAATATATATCCTGCGCAAAAATTCTTCGTCACCTGTTTTCTCTGAAGGCTCCAGTCCGTTTTCTTTCCATTTAGCAGCTATAGATCTATCTATATTACTGCTTGTCAGTTCTGTATCGCCTGCATTTGCGGTCAGAACCAAAAGAAGGGTAATGAACGCTATAAACAGCAGATATACCGATACTACAAGCTTTGTATTGTTATTACTTATTTTAGAGATCATCATTTTCCTTATAAAACAGATATTTAGTCTAAGTACTTAACAGATTTAGTTATTTGACACAAATAATTGCAATAGGTTTAATGCTTTTTGTTCTTTTTGTTTATAATATCAAGATATGGTACCTTTGATAATTTGCTCTCAAGCCATGCATCCAGATCAATAACCTGTAGCAGCCCCGGTTCTTCACTCGCCGCTTTTGTTAAGCTGAACCGGGTTTCAGTGAATAGAGTTCGTAATTCTGAATCATTGTTAATCCTCTGAGCTTTTTTCAGGAACTCAAAAACCAGTTTCTCAAACCTGTTAAGTTTTTTCCTTTTCTTCAGGTACCTGTAAGTTGACCTGGTGTAATATTCAAGCGGGCTCAGATTTCCAAGCTCATAATGCAGTATAAGATTTATTATCCTGCATGAAACCTGTATATCCTCCCGAAGCTCGAAATCTTTTGAATTGAAAATACGGTTTATGTGAAATAATGAATTGTCATACATTGCGAGCTCAAAATATACTGATGCTGCAATGAAATCAGTCACAATTACTTCATCTCTGAATGAAGAAGCCTCATTCTTTTTTGTCATCTCGATAAGTTCATTGATGACCTGCAGGTTATTTTCATATTTGCCCATTGCGGAATTCATATTGAGTTTCCCCGTGAGTGTTCGTACCCTTAAGAATGTACTGATCTTTGAAGGTGAATTTACGAGCAAGGCATCCTGTTCGGATTCCAGCATATTGAAATATTTTTCGGATTCTTTGAAGTTACCCATAGCGCCGGATATCTGCGCAAGTTCCTGCAGTATCAGGATATATTCATACACAGATGCCAGTTTATTGCTTTCTGAGTTTCCGTAGAGCTCCAGGCACTCAATGCCGTACCTGTACGCTTTTTCTATTTTACCCGTAAGGTTATTCATAAAGCAGTGCATCAAAAGGAATATTACCCTGCTCTGGAAATAGCGTGCATTGCTGTAATCTTTAAGCAGCCTGTTTGAAAGCAGTTTTTCAAATGTATTTCCGGGTTCAATGCCTGCGCTGATTCCTTTTGCAGTAGCATGTATTACCATCCGGTCATAAAGTTTTCTGTATTCAGAGATGTTCTTTAATTTATCAAGAACCTTTTGCTCTTCATCATAATTATTCATCAGCTCTGCCGATACCTCATTAAGTGATGAATTAACTCTTAAGGCAATCCTTTCTGCATGAATAGCCTCCAGAAGTTTTACGGGCTTATCGAATTTTTCGGCAAGCAACTTTGCTTTACCTATCATTTTCAGGCTTTGCGGATAGAGCTCTTTTTTAAACAGTATGGCTGCATTATCTATAAGCCTGCCCAGCTTCAGACCCGCGTCATCTTCAGCGTGATATAGATTCAGAGATTTCAAAATATTGTTGTACAGGTATATCTTAACTACCGGAAGCTGCTTTATGAATTTTTCATTTCTGAAGGTCGTTTTAATTTCCCTTTCAGAATACTCTTCATTGCCGGTTCTTTTTTCCATTTCACCAAACAGCTTTAAAAATGTGCTGTCTTCTTTGTAATGCCTTTTGGCAAATTTCCTGAAATATGCTCTTTCAGTGGATGAAAGTGAGTTGATCAATTCCTGCAGGTCGCTTTTTGGTTTCATTGAGTTATAATAATATAATCCTGAAAATAATGATAATTGAACAAAATTACAGTATAATTGCTGAAAATTAAAAATTGACTTCTAATAATAAAATTATTTTAATTTGTGATTCCTTCAATGTTTCATAATTTTGCGCTAACCAAACATATTAAAGATCATAAAGACCCGCATTTTATTAATAAGCTCTCTATTAATACTTTGTATTCTGATTCCCGCGGCTATCCCGTTTTCAACGGTTAAAATCACATCCTTTTCGGGTGATACTATTTTATACCGTGATGTTTCAGCAACTCATCTGCCTCTTGCTGTGGTTTCAGGTCCCGGAATGGATGCTGAAACAGGTGATCTTGATGGCGATGGTGACCTTGATATTGTCATAGCAAATGAATACCAGCCGAACAAAATTCTCCTCAATAACGACCTAGGAGTTTTCACCGATGGCACACCCGGCAGACTTCCGCAGAAATTTCTGGATAGCGAAGATATAGGTATAGTTGATTTGGACCGCGATTCCGATCTTGATATAGTTTTCGCAACCGAAGATCATGCAGTGCACGAGCTTTACTTTAATAATGGCGGAGCCGTTTACAGGGATAAAAGCGGTATACTCCCAAACAGCATAGCAAATTCAGTGCTTGCAGTTGATGTGAACAATGATTCGCTTCCTGATCTTTTATTCGGCAATGCCGGGGCTTCTGATACACCTGCGCAGAATTTTCTGTTGATAAATAACGGTGATACAACATTTTCAGATGCAACAGCCGCAAGGCTTCCGCAGGTATTGGATATCACGCAGGATATAAAGCTTGGCGATATTGATAATGACGGCGATAATGATATGGTTGTTGGCAATGAAGACGGGAATAAAATTCACATAAATAACGGCAGCGGTTTTTTTACAGATGAGACTTCGGCAAGGCTGCCTTTAACAGGAACGGAAGAAACACGCAAGGTCACTTTATGCGATATTGACGGCGATAACGATCTTGATATATTCTTTGCCAATGTCGCTTTCAGACCTGGCAGGCTGAAGCAGGACAGGCTCTTGCTGAATAACGGTTCAGGAGTATTCACGGATGTAACTTCGTCAAATATTCCGTTTGATAATGAGCATACCACGGAAGGAATATTTGTTGATATAGATTATGACGGCGACTTTGACCTTATTACAACTAATATTTTTAATAACCGCCCGGTAAAAGTTTTTGCAAATAACGGCAGCGGAATTTTTGAGGAGGTGACACAATTGGTTTTGCCGCCTGGTGTTCTTGGAGAGGGCATAGGCATCAAAGCAGGTGATTTCAACGGTGATAACCTCCTCGATCTTTATATTGTAAACCGCGGCCAGCAGGATAGGCTCGTGCTGAGAAATGATACCGCTAAAACAATCGGTTTAAACCAGTTGGGCACCGAAGTTCCGGGGAAATTTTCTTTATCGCAGAATTACCCGAACCCGTTTAATCCATCAACTAAGATAAAATTTGAACTCCCGGCAAACAGTTTTGTTAAACTTACCGTATTTGATATTACAGGAAAATTACTCAACAATCCTGTTAACAGGCAGCTTGCTGCCGGCAGCTATGAATTAAACTGGGATGCAGGGTTATTGCCCAGCGGTATCTATTTTTACAGGATCGAAACAAAAGGGTTCATAGAAACCCGGAAAATGATTTTAATAAAATAATAAATCTAAACATATGAACAGCAGAAATTACCTAAGCAGATTTTTTATACTCATCTTCTTCATAACATTGTTATTTACCGGGCAGGTTTATTCAGGCAATACTTTTGATACTGCTTATGCGAGGGTCCTGCAGCAAAGGATAGAATACTTGAAAGGTGTTTATAACCTTGTGGGTATATCCGCTGCTGCTGAAGTACCGGGACAGGGCATCTGGCTTGGAACAGCGGGAATATCACATGTGAACGTAAATATGGATACAGGCATGGTGTTTGATATTGGGAGCATAACAAAGAATTTCGTGGCGGCATTAACCATGCAGTTGATCGAAGCGGATAGCCTGAGTTTGACTGATTCCATAGGCACTTGGCTTCCGCAGTATCCAAATGTGAATAATAAAGTGACAATTAAGCAGCTGCTGGATCACACGAGCGGTATTTATAATTTTACGGATAATCCTGTGTGGGCAAATGCAATCAATTCAGATCCCACAAGATTATGGACACTTGAAGAAGTTGTACAGGGCTACATCCTTGCTCCTTATTTTGCGCCCGGCGCGGGATGGCGTTACAGCAATACTAATTATACATTGCTCACAATGATAATAAGGCAGATAACAGGTTCTGATCTTCCTGCGCTTTTCAGAAGCAGGTTCTTTACTCCGCTCGGAATGAATGAGGCATTTGTGGAAATGGGCGATACCATCACGGCTCCGTTTGCCCATAACTGGGTGCAATCCGGTTCACAATTAATTGATGCGTACGGCTATCCCCGTACGGCATTTACCAGTTCAGCCTACGGCCCGGGCGGAGTTATTACAAGACCTGAAAATATGCTGCGGTGGTCAAAAGCGCTTTACGGCGGTCAGATAATTTCTAACAGCACTTTGAATCAAATGTTAACGTTTGTTTCCGCCAGTATTTCAGGGGCTAACGGTTATGGTTTGGGTACAATGCGGTATAATGTTAACGGAAAGATCTGCTGGGGACATGGCGGTAATTCTTTCGGTCACTCAAGTGTATCAATGCATTACTCCCAGGGGGGAATTTCAATAGCAGTAATGATGAACAGGGATATCAATACCGGCCCAATTGGTTTAGATTTTATGAACACTGTAATTACGTATAATCCAACCGGATTGGTACCGCTTTCAAATGAGGTGCCCGGTGATTTTCTTTTACAGCAAAACTATCCAAATCCGTTCAATCCTGAAACTAAAATAAAATTCTCAATTCCAAAAAGTGCGCAGGTAAATTTGAAGATATATAATGCTGCAGGTAAAGAAGTAGCGGTGCTTGTGAACAGTGTATTAAGAGCGGGAGAGTATCAATATGATTGGAATGCGGCAAATCTGCCAAGCGGTGTATATTTTTATGTTCTTAAAGCAGGGGAATTCAGCCAGACAAAGAAGATGATGTTAGTTAAATAAGAGGTTATATAGTTCAGGATTATTCAAATTTCATCAAATACAGATTCATGTAGTACCCCCAATAAAAAACAGAGCCGGATTAACGCCCGGCTCTGTTTATAATTAAGCATCAATCTTATCTGGGCAAATACTTTTTTGCTCTCTCAAGATTATCCGTATAGCTTCCGGTTTTTAAACCATAATCATGGAGTTTTTTACTGCTCAAACCTAATTCCTTAACCGTGGGATAAGCTGTAAACTCTTCACAGCTTGCGGGTACTACTAGCGATTTATCCATCCCGAAAACATCGCACATACCTATACACATATCGTATCTTGATAAGTACTCATTACCGCAGAAATTTATTACTTCATTTTGTTTATGCATTGCCGGTAATTTAACAAGAATATCTGCAGCATCTTCAACATACAGTGCATTCCTGAACTGATCAGTAAATGCCCTTAGTTCTTTGCCTTCTTTCAGTGACTTATATGCTACATCAAAAAATGATGTATATGAAGATAAGGTGAATCCGTAAACCAATGATGTACGGAGGATTAAATATTCCCTGGCAAATTCCTTAACTTTCTTTTCACCTTCGAGTTTCGTTTGTGCGTAGATGGTCAACGGCTCAAGCGGGGAGGCGTCTTCTCTTAGATCTGTACCAGCTTTATAAACAAGATCAGTTGATGTGTAAATCATCAGGGCATCAAGCTGAGCGCATAGTTTTGCAATTTCACCTGTTACTTCACCGTTAAAATAACTTATGTAATCATCCTTTTGTGTGGTAATTCTGGTGGGAGTTACAGATGCCAAATGATAAACAACATCAGGTTTTACCTTATCAAAGATCTTCTTCAGCTCACCATTTTGCGCAAGGTCCCATTTTACCAGGTTTATTCCGGGTATATTGGGTTTATTAGAATTGTACACTCCGGTAATATCAGCCCAGCCGGTTAACAAAAGCGCCTTACTTAAGTAAGGCGCTATGTAACCCGATATACCGGTTATTAAAATTTTCTTCAATTTTATTCTATCTGTTCAGATATTTCAGAATTTCAATGGCTACGCCATCAACGCTGTTTGCCTGGTTGCTTAAAACCACAACACCGCTGTTAGTTTCAGGTATGAATCCCATAAAACTTGTATATCCTCCTGTGCCGCCGTTATGCCATATAATTGTCCTGTCCCACATCGTTTCCGATATATGCCAGCCCATACCTATTGCAGTATTCTGAACATCAGTCTCAAATCTTCTTGTCTGCATCAGCCTTAATCCTTCTTTGAATTCAAGCTTATCAGTCTTGCCCATCTGGAAAGCAAGATACTTTATCATATCAGACATATTGGATTTAATTGCTCCCGCGCCTGTCAGTGCATCAAAATCCCAGTTCAGTGTCGGCTCGCCTTTTTCATTATAAGGCTTGGCCAGGTTCTTCTGCATATCGGCTGTAAGTTTTGTTGATGTCATTGTCATACCAAGAGAATCAACCAGGTAATTATGCAGCAGTTCTTCATAGCTCTTGCCTGAAGCACGGACCATTAGGTCACCCAGCAGACCCATGCCTGTATTTGAGTATAAATACTTCTGCCCGGGCTCATACTCGGGAATGTAATTATTCACAAATGTGAAAAGATCTTCTTCTGTATAGTTTTTATAAGGATTCCTCTGATCCGTTTTTGCATTTGTAAACAGATTTGTTGGCAGGCGGGGCAGACCCGAGGTTTGTGTTGCCAGGTGCAGCAGCTTTACCGGTGCAGTGCTTGAAAAATTATGGATCGTTACACCTGCCGGCAGGTAATTCTGAACGGGATCGTTTATCTTCAGTTTGCCGTCGCGCTCAAGCATAACTAGCATTGTGGTTGTGAATGTTTTGGTTATCGAGCCAATTTCGTAAACTGTGTATTCATTCGGTTTGCTTGAATCCTCCTTTGACACCTTGCCGAAGAAGAACATTCTGGGAGTCTCGCTGTTTACATCATAAACGCCAACAGCCATGCTCATGTTCTTTTTGGCATCAAGCAGCGGCTTTATGATTTCCGTAAGCTTGACTTCCATATCCTGTGAAAATGTAATATTTGTGAGAAGTAACGCAAGTATTAAAAAACGTAATATTTTCATGCTGTAAAATTAGTTAATTTCAGTAAATATCAATAAAATGATGAATTGATTTACCAATTTGTAACATACAAATATAACATTTAACCCCGTAAAAAGGGGATATTTTAACCTCACCCCCAACCCCTCTCCTGGGAGGAGAGGGGAGCAAAACTTCTTTATTTTGTGCATCCATTTTAAAGTTGGCAAGGTGAAAAATATTTCTGTCCAAAATCTATGATTGCAGAATATATTCCCCCCTCTCCATATGGGAGAGTGGATTGGGAGTGAGGTCAATAAAAAGATTTATCAAAATGCCAGATTGCGAAGTGAATTCCCCCCTCTCCCTTTGGGAGAGGGGACTGGGGGTGAGGGCGTCACTCTCCGCCCTCAGGTCCATAAAACAACACCCAGGTACTAAAATCATCAGTAAAATCTTCAAAACGGTGCTCTGCACCGGCGGGCACGAAGAGGAAATCACCCGGGGCAAAATCTATATATGTGCCCGCGTTATAAAATCTGCCCGTGCCACTTGCAATAATATATACCTCATCGCGCGTGTGTGGAGTCTGTTTATCAACCCCATCAGGTTTATAAAGCTCCACAACCAGCGAGCCGTGGCTAAAGAATTCTACAAATTCTTTACCCGATGTCTTAAGCATTTCCTGTGTTGATTTGAGGGAGAGGTGGTTGTTGGTTGGATTCATATGTTAGAAAAAGATAATATGGCCAAATTAAATTTTTTTTAGAGAAAAGTAACTTTTTAAGCCAATTTTTCCAAGTTCACTTTTGAGTTTGTTGTACATTGATTCGTTCCCTGAATATGCAATTATTTTTGTGTATTTGTTAAAATAAAGTGTAACATATTCATTATACTTTTTATCATAAAAGCTTAATAAGACATCTTTACTGTTATCGTAATCTAAATCATTCTCAAAATCATCAGTAACTCTCGATGGTAGACTATTCTCAAAATTTGCTAGTGTTTCAAAGTAATTAGGTTTCATAGCTTTAGTCGGAATATGACGATAGACTTCATTGCCTTTCAAGATTCTTGAAACATAATCATAAATATCAAATTTACAGTTATAATTGAGAGGAACAATTATTTTGCCACTTGACCTTATCCTTTTTAGTTTTTCTAAAGGTAATTCAGCAATTTTGGGGACTAGATACAATCCTTGAATGTGAATTTTACTGTCATTTGGGAAATATTGTTGTTTCAATGAAATTATTTTATCCCATAAATTTAATATTTGGTCTAACGCATGACTCTGACCCCCTTTTCCTTTCAATTCAATTATTGTAAAAACACATTTTTCTTTATCTTTATATACACATAGATAATCTGGTTTGATTTCGTTACCTGGTATTAGAGGTATATCAACGAATTTTCTATCAATTAAATATAATTTGCAGAAATTTGAAAAATTGCTTTTCGGATCAATTCTAAAGCAAACATGAGATTCTTGAGGTACCCCTCTAGTATCAATTGAAGAAAATACGATTGTATTTTCTATGAAATTAAATTCCGGTTTTAATTTCTTATTTTTAGTTTTTAGAGCTCTTAGGAGGGTTGATTTATTTGCAGACATTTTGTTTATTTGGTTTCTGCAATTTTGAAATATTTTTCTTGGATTTCAGAAGCTGGTTCACTTAAAGTATCCCACCTTATCCCGTAGTCTTCATCTTTTAAGCTTAAAAGTTTAAAATTTTTCATTTCATAAGCACTAACATTTTCTCTATCAATAAACGATTGTTGACTACCAAGAAATAAATTTTTAGCTTTTGCTTTTGATTTAAGTAAATCTTTCTTTGAAATGACTAGATTATTAAGATGAGACATTAAATATGGGCTATGAGTAGTTAGCAGAATATAAATTCCATTATTAACAAGAATTGTTAAGATTTCTAACAATTTAGCTTGACCTTCGGGATGAAGATTCATTTCTGGTTCGTCTATGATCAGTAGGTCATTTGGTTTTGCAGTATTTTTTAAATATAGAATTAGTGGTAATAATTGTTTTATTGAAGATGATGCATTATATAGATCAATATCTAGATTCTTATTTATTTTTATTCTAAATTCAGCAGTCCCAAATTTTGTCTTCTTTACAAATAATCTATTGTTGTTCTGCAGATTAATTTCTATTTTTTGAGATAACTTATTAAAAATATTATCGCTGATTCTAATTCTATTATTTGCATAACGTTCTTCTTGTTCGGATAAATAATCCAAAAAATCCTCCAATGGCTTAGGGTAAATCAATTCACCATATTCTTTGTAAAAGTTAAGTTTGGGGTAATTGTAATTCCTAGAAAGACGTTTGGATTCACGCATTAATTTAAATCTTCTATTACTTAGAATTTTGTATGTAAGTATTAGAGCATTTCTTTCTGAAGGAAGCAAAAAAACATTTTTAAACATTTTTTCACCAATATTTGAAATTACATCCGAGACAATTTCGTAAAACACTTTCCTGTAATTTTTAGGATCTTTAAATTTTCTTAGTACTCGTACTCGTATTTCATTACCTACTATGTCCAATCTATATGGTACTCTTACATTGCCCTTTAAACTGTACACATAAGTATAATCATTCGAATCTATTTTTTTTGCACCTTCGATAATCTCTGATATACTAAAATTTACTTGCAGAGCAATTTCTTTAAATATTTTCTTACTCGTATCTTGAAAAAAATTCTCAATATTTTTTACAAAATTATTAATATCAGACTTTATGCTGTTAGTCAGTTTATTTTTTATTTTAGAATCTATTATGATTGTAAAAGAATTGTCCTTATCGTTTTTAACTATTGGTATATTTCTTACTTTTTCTTCTTCAATATAAAAATTCATGTATTGGTATAAGCCATACAGAGTGTAAGCTATATATGTTTTATTAGAATTATTTGGACCAGTAATAATTGTTAATGGTTTCAAATCCAATAATGTACTTTGTATTCTGCCTAAATTCTTAAATGTTATAATCATAATTGTAAATGTATCAATTTTATTTGTTTATTTCAATATTATTTCATACCCTACAAATTCTTTACGAACACCACTTTTTCTTTGTGGCAAACTTTTTCATCTCATCTCATATTTATTTCATTTTTCAAGCTATCCCATTATCAGAACCAGCTATTAAAAGATCCAAATTCAATATTTTAGTAAATTTCGACTTCTATCGGTGTATTACTTATTTCTACTTCTAAGGGTGTATTCGAAACTTCAACTTCTAAAGGATAAGGAAGATCTATCGAAACAGCCGGTTTCTTAAGTATCAATTGTTTTCGTTCTTCTTCGTTCGCATTTTTTATTTCGGAAATAGTTGGTGGCATTCGATTTATGATAGTATATAAGAAAAAAGTATTTGACCCAAGCAATATACAAATAACAAATAAAAGTGAAGCTAGAATTATTTTAAAGTATTTTTCCATGTTTCGATTACTTTAATTTATAAATGATTACTTAAGTTCTTGGTTCAGCAGGTAAATTAGTTAATATGATTTCTTCCAAATTATTTTTTTTACTTGCGTTATCTATATCGACTCCTATCATTTTTTCGTTCATATCGTAATCAACGTTTACACCTTCAGAAACTTCTTCACTATTGTTAGAAACTCCATCCAAAAGCTCCAAATATAGGCTAACGGTATCTTCATAATAGCTTATTTACATATTTCTTCTTGAAAATTGCTCTTTGTTATTTACTATTTGTTATTTTCTCCACATACCCTCTATGAAACACCTTCATCTTCTCAACAAGTTCTTCCATCTCGTCGCGGGGAGGCAGGAATGTTGTCCTGAAGTGCAGCGTGCCGGGTAACTGTCCGAAACCAGAGCCGGGTACTACGCAAATGCCCGTCTCTTCAAGCAGTGACATGCAATAATCATTATCGCGTTTGCTTTCGTATGTTAATTGTTCGGCGGGGGACATTTTACTTACATCAGCCGTATGCGGCAGCTCAAGCTTCACAAATGCATACATTGCGCCCTGCGGTACATCAATTTCCATTCCGTCAATTGCATTCAGACCCTTGCCCAATATCTCAGCTTTAGCTTTAAGCTCATTTAATATCCCGTCACGTTCTTTTACATACTGGTCATAACTTTCTTCGCCCTGTTTTGGGGGATTCACAACTAAATATGTTACAAGCTGTCCAACCGTATTGCTGCAAAGACTTATTGATTGCAGCTTAATGAACTCACCCATCACATCAGCAGGTACGTTGCGTATTTCAAGGTAACCGCCTCTGTGACCGCACTCGCCCATAAACCCTTTGCTTACGCTGTGGAAACTGAAAAGCGATATATCACTTTCGCCCATCTGGTGCATCACCTTTGCAAATGAATGGAACATGCCGTCTATTGCATACACGTTATCCTGGTAAACTTCATCTGCCATTATAGCCAGCTTATGTTTTTTTGCGAAGTTTATCACCATCTGAATATTTTCAAATGAAAGCACCGCTCCCGTTGGATTACCCGGGTTAATTACTACAATTGCAACCGGGTCTATTCCTTTAGCTTTGGCATCATTTAAGCTCTTTGTTAAAATCTCCTCGTTTAATTGCCATGAGTTAGCTTCATCAAGGTAATATCCTATCTGACTTCCGCCATATAACTCAATTGTAGCGCTGTAAAGCGGGTACTGCGGTATGGGAATCATAAACCCGTCAGTTGGTTTTTTCAGCAGGGCAGTCAACACCGCCGATACACCCTTCGATGCGCCATCTGTTAGTATAATTTGATTTTCGTTTGTCGGTATTCCATCGCGCTTTTCTATAAATTCGGCGACAGCCTGTTTAATGAACGGCATACCCGCGCTTTGAGTGTATGCGCCGGTTCCTGTAGGCATCAAGTGATGCAGGTGTTTTGCATGCTTGATTATATCCTGCGGGTATAATTCATTTACCTGCGGATGTTCAAGCAAGGCAGGGTACTCCATTAAGCTCAGTATTTGCCTGATATATGTCAGCGGTTTCTGCTTCAATGCCTGCGGATTTCCGATATTGCAGTAAATAATTTTCTTTCCTGCTTTTTCAAGCTCCTGCGCGCGTATAACAATGGGTCCGCGTACGGCGTATTCAGCAGTCAGTAAATGCGGATTAAGATCTTTGAGTGATATCATGATGTATTATATTCTTATTCTAAGTAATTTATAAAATATTCTTTTTTTATTTGAAACTGAGAGTAATTTACGCTTCCTTCAAATGGTTCAGAATAGATAAGTTTTTTACTGTACTTTCTATTAATTGAGTTTTGGTTAAATATTAATAATTTGAATCTTAATTTCGTCTTATATGTACCGGAATATTTGTACGCTCCAAATTCCATTTTACTTCCGGGAAGGAAATATATCATAACAAATGAATTTCCACACCAACTGTTTTGCCAGTACTCAACTGCCTGCCATTTGCCGTTTGGATTTAAAGCTTCCTGTATCATTTTAACACTGCCATCCTGACCCCCAAACATCAATGTATCATTTGAATAATTCTTTAATACTACTTTCATACCTGAAGTAAATTTACTCTCAGGATTATTTGTATTTCTGTATGAGTATTGTTTGATAATGGTTTTGCTGTCAGGAAAAGGTTCAATTCTCAAGAAGAAAGTATCGTTTGTAATTATTTCAGAGTCAGTTTCTGCTAAGTAATACCCTGGACTTACAAAAGAGCTGCGGGCAGTGTCATTTTTATAGAAATATTTATTAGGTATCAAATACCAACCTTGCAATTGATCTTCTGAATTCACAAACTTGCCGGTATAATCCGGTTCATATTTATGATACTCTACAACAGATGCATTACATCCAATAAGAAATGAAAACACTGTTAAGATTAATAGGTTTATTTTCATATCAATATTATTGATTAACATAACATTTAATGCAAAATAAATAATCTAAACTCTATATTAAACATATTTTAAAAAGCACTTTATCAGTCCCCCCTTTGCTTCTGAAAAGGGGGGAGTATGAACTCCAATACACTTTGATTTTCGATTATTCAATGATTTCAGTTTACGGGAAGATCTTAGACGGGGGTTTGCTTCTAAAAGAAAACCCTCTTCTTAGTTCATGGCAACCCCAATCTTAAAGTCAAATTTACAATAAACTAAACCTACAAATAATCTTCCCCCCTCCAAAAATGAAGGAGGGATACGCAATCAAAATTCGTGCAAATTAGTGAAACTCGTGGTTAATCCTTTGCCTTTGCTGTGCTATCCCTCTTCATTGTAACTACTATAATATACCGCTATATTTGCGGAATATCTGAATTAATGTGTATAAATCATGAGCGAAATCAAAGAAAATTCAGGCGAAAATGTGAATAATTTGGTACCGGAAGAAACGAAAGCACCTGTATTGAATGAAACTGTAACTGAAACTAAAGATTCTAAGGTTACAGATCCACAAGAACCTGAAGTACTTCAAAAGGAAGTAAAACAA
>JAUQWQ010000110.1 GCA_030835085.1 Ignavibacteria bacterium | reverse complement strand
GCCGACGAGACCGGCATCGGTCCGCGCCCGCTCGAGCTGCTTCTCGGCAGTCTTGCCTCATGCGCTGGTGGCGCCATGGTCGCCCTTCTTCGGCGCGCTGGTCAGACCGTCGCTGGTCTTACCGTCACCGCCTGTGGCGACCGCCGCGCCGAACACCCCACCGTTTTCACCGCCATCGCGCTGGAGTACGTCGTTCACGGTCCTGTCGATCCCGCCATTGTCGCCTCTGCACTCGCGCAGTCCGAGGAACGCATTTGTCCGGTCTGGGCCATGCTCAGGCCGGGCACAGCGCTCACGTCGTCCTTCCGCGTCGAGCCGTAGCGCACCCCGAACCACTCGGGCCATGGCGTCCACTTCAAACACCCTGCTCTCAATCAACGGCCCGCCTAACCCCGCGTGCAGCGGACTCGCGCCGCTTCGCGTCGCTCGCCGCTGACGCCACGGTTAGGCGGCAGTCCCACAATGCGCTCACGTCACGTCCTCATGCTCGTTGCGTGCATCGGCCTCAACTGCGGCAAAGGGCGCGCGCCTGCCGAGCCTCGCACGCCCGGCCGTTCAACGCCTCTGACGGCACCGGGTCCCTCCAGGCCGGCGCCCACGCCCACAGCCATTCGATTCGAAGGCGGCCGGGTCCCTCCTGGGTACGTCGAACCCGTCGTGGTTCGTTACGTCCAGCCGAAATGGCCCGAGTCCACGGGCCTGCGTCGCATCCGGAATAGCACGTTCCTCTTTGAGGCCCTCATCACTCAGGATGGCAGCATTGCCGAGCTCCGTACCCTTCGCACGATCGACATCTCACCTCCGTATCCCGAGCTCGAGACCGTCGCCCGAGACGCCCTTCTGCAATCCCGCTACGCTCCGGCCACGCTGAACGGTCGGCCCGTGCCAGCATGGCTGACGATCTCCCTACATCTCGACTTCCGCTGAACACCTTCTGCCGCCTAACCCCGGCGTGCAGTGGACTCGCTTCGCTCGCCACTGACGCCAGACGTTAGGCAATGCCTGCTCTCGGAATCCCCGCGCGCCCTCCTCTTCGCACGCGTACGGCACGGCCTCTCGCCAGCCGCCAACGAGAGGCGCTCCTGCATCCCACCCTTCTCGGAGCTCAACGCCACCTTCCGATGCTTTCGTCCCCACCAGGGCTCGGAACTTCCTTTCCTCCCGTCGTCATCGCTGCCAGCCCGGGCGCCGCAGGCCGTCGCCGTTCGCTGCCCAGGCTCTCCTCGGCCGCAGCTCTCACACGCACGGCAGGCCCTCTTTGTCTCGCCATCTCTGCACCTCTCCGTTCTCCGGTGCGTCCCGCCAATCACTTCCTCTTTTGGGCGGCACGGGGGGAGCCCCGCTCCCCCCGCGGCACCCCCCTCAGGGCTTTCGGAGAACCAGCGTTCGTCAACACCACGTCTTTAATCCGCGGCATCGCCTAACCCCGGCATGCAGCGGACTCGCTACGCTCGCCGCTGATGCCAGACGTTAGCCGTGCCAACGTAGAGATGCCCGTCACGCATCCCACGCCATCGCCCGCTTGGCACGTCCCGCGCGCGTCGACGCCGGGACCCGCGCCCACGTCGCATCCATCGGCTCGGTCGGCTTCCTCAAGGGCCTTGGCGGCGCAAGGCTTCGACCGAACCGCTCCGCATCACTTCGTCCCGGGCCACCTCGTCCTCGCCCACCTGGCTCGGACTCGGTCATGCGTCCTCGGCCCTTACTGAGGCTCCCCGTTTCCAGTCGTCACCACGCACATTCGCGTCGCTGTTCTTCACCCGTGCCAGAGCACCGGGGTTCTCGAAATGCCCAGCTTCTCAGTTCATCGCTACCTGGGCACGCCACCGTCGTCACCATTCCCTGCGAACACCACCGGGGCTCTCGTGGCATGTCCCCGGTTTCGGCTACACGCCGGCGCCATTGCAGCGTCCACCCGCACGGCTAACCCGGCGTGCAGTGGACTCGCACAGCTTCGCTGTGCTCGCCACTGACGCCCACGGTTAGGCAGCGGCCGCCACTCTCTTGCGCATGACTACTGCTGAGCACCGCATCTGGCCGTCTCGGCTCCTTTGCGGGGTCGTACTCCTTGTCGCCCTCGTCACTCACTCATGCGCAGCCCCGGCGCCGCCGCCCTCGCGTCCGCGCATGGTCCCGGCAGAGGCGGCCTGGGCGGGTGGCGTCGATGGCGGCGCATGGATCGTGTGTGGGTACACCACCAAGGAACCCTTCACCGGGTACGACTGCACCATCTTCAACCATCCCTCTGGCACGGTATGGGCCGAGGGCAGCTTCGCGCTCGTGCGTCCCTCGGCCAGCGGCGGTCTGCCCGAGGTTCCCGCCGGTCCGTTCGCTGGTGGGCCTCTCAAGACGTTCAGCGCCTACGATGGCGAGAGCATTCACCTCGCCAACGGCTCTCTCCTTGTTCCACATCTGCTTGTCTCCTACCCGCACGACGCCAACCATGGCCTACGCGTCGAGTACCGGTTCGGACAACGGCTTCGTGAAACACCCTACTGACGGCCATCGTCACCGCTGCCTAACCCCGGCATGCAGCGGACTCGCTACGCTCGCCGCTGATGCCAGACGTTAGGCGGCTGCCGCCGTGCGCCTCATCTCTCGTCCCCCTATTCCTTGCGTCTTTCCGTCATCGGGGCATCAGAGAGAGAATCACCACATGGCAGCCGACGTGCCCATCTATCCAGCACTCAAGAAGCGGTCGGGCCGCGGCTTCCGTGGCTATCCGGCCGCAACCATCGCGTTCTACGGTCCTGACAACGTTCGCGCTTCCAAAGTCGCGGTCGGCATCGTCCCTGCCGAGGGCGCCGAGCCAAGGGAGATGCGTCGGTGGACCACCACACTTGGCGACATCCGGCGTGATCCGGTCATCGGCGACGAAATCATCGACTTCATCCGTCGCAACGGCGCTGAGACCGTCGTAATGAGCGACGGCATTCTCGGCTGCCCACACGAAGAAGGCATCGACTATCCGGACGGTCAACCATGCCCCCAGTGCCCTTTCTGGGAGCACCGTGATCGATTCACGCACGACCCCATCACGTAGCCATGAGCGGACGGGCCCTTAGGTAACACTTCGTTCTAGGCGCCTGGGTGACAGTTTGCATCACTTAGAGAGCGCCAGCAGTAGCGCTGTGGGAAGGGAGGGAATCGCCCCTGCCCTAACCCCGCTCTGTCGCCTGGCTGCGAT
>JAUQWQ010000109.1 GCA_030835085.1 Ignavibacteria bacterium | reverse complement strand
GAAAATTAATGCAAGAATAACCTCGATCACTATACATTACGAGCTTGGTAATATTGAAGAAGTGCTGATGCAGATAGAGAACTTCAGGAAATATATACAAAACGATAAGCTATTAAGCACTGGCCACAGGAAGATATCTTCGAATTTTATTAAATACGCGGGTTCTATCTGCAAGGCGCGCTATTCACCACGTGTTAATCTTGCGGAGCTGAAGAAAAATATCGAAGACTGCGAAATGGTGAATAACAGGAAATGGCTGGTGGATAAGGTAAGTGAGCTGATGCAAAGGAAACAGTACTGACAGCTCACCAATAAAAGAATAAACTCTACTTAAAATACCAGTAATTATTGGTACTGTCGGCATCCGGGATATACTGGCTGCCAAGCTCAATTAAAACAGGTTTACTTTCGGTTTCCATTTCTATCCAAACAGATTCTTCATCCTCATTTTTCCATACCGATGCAGTACGGTAAGCCCTTTTAATGCTGCCATCTTTGAATTTGACGGTCAATGCTATCGGTATAGGAAGGTCACCCTCTTTAGTTAAAGCCATTTTAAGAAGGTCATCTTTAGCGATAACGGAATCAATTGCAAGATCGGGGAAGCCCTGCTTAAAGAACCACGGTTCATAGAACCAGCCGAGGTCATCATCGGAAACATCTTCAAAAGTAAAAAAGAAATCATACGGGGTCGGGTGCCTGCCGTTCCATCTTTTCATAAATTCCTGCAGCGCTTTTTTAAAAGAGGCATCACCCATAAAATCACGCATAATATTATATGCATTTGCCGGGCGGAAGTAAGCATGGTTACCGTACATTTCACCGCGAATCTGATTACTTGGATACATCATCGGAATTTCATCATATTGCCCCGCATAGTCAAGATACCTTGTAACATTCCTTGCGCGGAAATCTATTGATTTATCAATTTCATACTGAATGTATTCAGAAAGCATCTGTGTCCAGCCTTCATCCATCCAGGCATATTTGCGTTCATTTATTCCCATATAAAAAGGGAAATAAGTGTGCATAACTTCATGTACAACCGTATGGACTGTCCATATCCGCTGCTCACCGGAATTCATATTTACCATCATAGGTGACTCCATCCCGCCTTTACCGTCAAACACTGTTATTTTGGGATAGGGGAACATTATTCCCGGCAGATCCTTTGAGGCAATCTCAACAGTTTTTGCGGCAATTTCACAAACTTCGTAGAATGCAATTGATGCAGGTTTATATGCGGCACTTACGAAAACTTTTTTCCCGCCTGCATCGGAGAGCCTGCCATCCCAAAGATAATTTGCCGCAGTGCCGAAAGTAAAATCGGGGATGCCTTTTGCTGTAAAATGCCATGTGTTTGTTTCTGCTGTGGTGTTAAATACCGGAGTACCGGAAGAATTATCCTGCTTTGAAATAATGTTAACGGTTTTGAAGGAAGTATTCGCCTCTGCGTATTTTGAAAGTATTCGCGGAATAAACAATTCTTCGGGATTCTGAAGCTCGCCTGCCGCCCAAACGCAGTAATTGTTCGGAACTGTGATCTTCACTTCGTAATTATTAAAGTCATTGTAAAACTCAGCATTCCCGGTGTATTCAGTCATATCCCAGCCGTCGATATCATCGTAAACAGCTATTTGCGGATACCAGTAAGCAATAAAAAAAACAGCGGAATCATACTGACCCATCCTTATTCCGTTTTCATGGGGAATTTTAAATTCCCAGTTAACGCTGAGTGTTATCTGTTTGCCCGGGTTTACTGCAATGTTCTTTATCACAAGGTTTGTACCGGTGTTTTCAAGTGAAGTATCTGTTTTCGGGTCGTAATTCTTTTTGCCCGCTGAAATTGAAGTCAGGATCATCCCGTTTTGGTCATCATCAGATTTGAAAGGAAAGTCACGCATTGCGTCGCGTTTATAGATATTGGGATAAAGCCTGAGCACAAGTTTATCCAGTGTATCGGGGCTTGAGTTGTAATATATTATACTTGCTGAGCCTGTTAACATTCCCGTAACAGGATCAAGCTTTGCGGAAATTTTATAATCAGAGTGATTCTGCCAGTAATCAGCCCCGGGTTTCCCGTCAAGTGAGCGTGTACCATCCTCATATGCCGCCTGGAATTCCAATGGAACGTAAACAGACTGGGAAAAGACCGCACCATTAAACAGGATTGCCAGGATCAGTATGGATTTTTTATTGAACATTCTCATAAGATATTTAATAACAAAATCATATAAAAGGTTCTTTTTCAGTAAAGTATAAATTATTTAGATCTGGTCTGCATTATTGTGTATAAAATCCGAAACCAACCCCCAGCGAAATTTCAAAGACCCCGGGATAATCATCCCGCATGAATATTTTGCGGAATTTTATATTCGGATGGATGGAAATATTATCGCTGAAACCGGTAGAAGCCCACAGGCCAATTGCCACCTGGGCAAAAAAACCCTTGCGGGTGAAGTCAGTGTAATACCCGCCGCCGGGTGATATCATAAATAATGAAGGCTGCGAAAAATTACCGTTCACGGGAAAATCAAAATTGTACGATAAATGTATGGCGCTTGTACGCTCACCCCGGAAAATATATGTGTAATCAAACTCAGCCCTTCCAAAAGGGAATTTTCCCACCGAAAACTCTTTAGAAAGACCGAAGTATGCTTTTTTATCTTCAAGTACAAGGGCAGGACTTATTGCCAATATTGAGCCCCATATAAATGAGTTCGTGAAATCGGATTTTGATGAGTACTTTAACTCCGAAACTTCAATTTCATTAGAAACTTCATTACTTTGGGAGTATGAATATTGAATTGCTGTGAAAAGAGAAATTATAACAACAAATATTACTTTCATTGTTACAAATATAACGATTTTGGAATACTTAAAATCTCCAAACGCAGAGTAATATTTTTTTGTATTATAGATTGTAATCGCTATTTTTGAGTATAAAATTGCAGGACTTTGTAAAAAATACGGATGGCAGCTTCTCGTTGGACGGCAAACCTTTCAGGTTTGTGGGCGCTAATGTTTATGAGCTGGCAAATTTAGATAGCGGTATAACGAAGAGGATAATCGAAGATTCTGCCGAGGCAGGCTTTAAAGTGCTTAGGTTCTGGATGTTTGAAAATAAACCCGTTCAGGAACAGATCAATAAACTTAATGAAATTTGCGATGCTGTGGAACCGCACGGCATTAAGCTGATTATATCTCTTGCCGATAAGTGGGGCTATTTGCAGAATTACAAAATTGATGAAGCATGGTATAAAGGCGGCTATAGGAATGAATATCTGAAATATGTAACAGCAATTACCGGTGAATTCAAACATCGCCCTGAAATAATGATATGGGAGCTTATTAATGAACCCGAAACTGATGATTTTGATGTGTTCTATGATTTTGCAAGGGAAGCATCGGAGGAGATAAAGAAAGCAAATGAAAATCATTTGCTTTCAGTTGGTACGGTTGGGGGAGTGGGTGATAAGTTCGGTTCATACTTTTCGGTATTCAATAAAAAGAATTTCAGGAAGCTGTATTCACTTAAATCACTTGACGCAGTTTCGCTGCATGATTACAGTTATGATTCAGGTGTGTTTGAAAGGCTTGATATTTTATACAGGTTTAAAGGTGAGCTAAAAAAGGCGGAGCGTTATTCCAAACTGGGCAGCTCAATTGAAAAGCCTTTTGCGGGACTGGATGGCTATTTTTTGAAGAAGGAAAAATTACTCCGCTTTCCGTTAACCCTTCGGTGGCTTTGGAACATCTATAATAATAGGGATACAGGCTTCGCAAAAAGTATTAAAAAACCTGTTTATATAGGCGAAATTGGATTTAAGAATATTCCGGGCCGAGATAGAGTTAAAATCATGGATCTGGATATTGCTTCAAAATTCAAATGCGGAATTGACGGAATTATGCTTTGGTCATTTGAAGCACAGGGGTGGAACAAAGACGGGCACGATTATGGTTTTGGATTGGGTGAAGGATTTGAGGAAGTTGTTAAGAAATGGAATATATAATAAAATAATAAGTTAACAGCATGAAAATACTTGAAACCTCGAGATTATTATTAAGAAACCAGCAGCCTGAAGATGCTGAGGTAATTGGTAAAATGTTCAGCGATGCTGAAGTTATGCGCTTTATTGGTGATGGTAAAACTTATCCGCGTTCGGCGGCTGAGCAATCAATTACAAAATGGAATGACTACGAACGGGAACATGGATTTACAAGCTGGGCAATTATCCGGAAGGAAGATAATGCATTTATTGGTAAATGCGGATTCAACTACCTGCCCGATAACAGCGATATAGAGCTTTCATACATGCTTGATGAACCATATTGGGGCAGCGGTTACGCTACAGAGATCGCAAAGGCAACACTAGAATATGGATTGAACAAGCTTGGACTGAAGCGTGTTGTTGCGATTGTCTACCCGCAAAACTCACCAAGCATACGCGTCATAGAAAAATCAGGCATGAAGTACGAAAAAGAATATGATTACATGGGAATAAAGATGCTGATGTATGCTGTAGAAGTATGATACCGGACAAGGGGATACAACAATTTGTCCAATACAAATTTTAAGAATGAAACACACCCAAGAACAAGGGGTTGTAACCCCTTGTTCTTTTATTGAGAATATTTGATTACTATATTTTAACATGTAATCTTTGATGGAAGATGAAATTCAGAAGTTGTTGTACCATATAACCTGGGTTACACATAACAGCCGGGTTAGTGAAAGAATGAAAAAATACTCTAAGAACAAGGGGTTACAACCCCTTGTTCTTAATATCAAACAGGAAATCGAAATTACATCTTACATCTCAAAAATTGTAAATGAAGATGGTTTGAAAATAACTGCATATAATATTTGTGCAGATCACATTCATCTTATATTATTCAGTGATGAAATTAAGCGTGATAATATTGTAAGGAAGTTAAAAGGTAAATCAACGCAATTGTATAAAGAGAATAGAAATATTAATGACCAGTTCAGTCTTTAGGCACAAAAGTATAATTATACAATAATACTATCTGATGAACAGCTGATAAATGCAGTTGAGTATATTAAATGCAACAGATTTAAACATAACCTGGTTGAAAATTTTGAATTGCAGAAAATTATTGATGAAATGATCACACCGTTTGATAAGCTATTCTGAATAGAACGAATTTAGTATTGCAACCCGATAGGTGTATTTTCCGTCAAAACCCATATGTCACAGCAGGCTCATGCAGCCTATCTAAGTAATAAACAACCTAAAATCATTGAAAAAATGCCCAAAATTGTAAAAATATCACTCTATTTATACGCAGCTTTGCTGCTGTTTGTATTTACACATCATATTCATTCACAGGATAAAGTTCAGAAAATTGATGAGCTTATTCAGAAGTATAACGCGCTTAACCAGTTCAACGGGGCTGTCCTGGTTGCCGAAGACGGGAAGATAATCCTGAGCAAGGGTTATGGTATGCAGGATTTTGAGAACAATGTGCCAAACAACAACTTAACAAAGTTCCGTCTGGCATCGGTTACAAAACAATTTACCGCTATGCTTATTATGCAGCTTGTTGAAAAAGGAAAGATCAAGCTTGATGGCAAGCTCACTGATTACCTGCCGTATTACAGGAAAGATGTGGGCGATAAGATAACTATCAGCCAGATATTGAGTCATACTTCAGGTCTTGCAAACTATACCAACAGCCGGAGTTTCATGCTTGAAGAATCAGGTAAAAAAGTCACTCCCAAAGAGTTTGTTCTGAAATACTGCAGCGAAGACCTGATATTTGAGCCGGGTACAAAATGGGAATACAGCAACTCAGGTTATTTTATATTAGGGCTGGTTATAGAAGAAGTAACAGGTAAAACTTATGAAGAGAATCTGCAGGAAAATATTTTAACTCCCCTGGGTATGAAAAATTCAGGATATGAAAATAGTGATAAGGTATATGAGAACAAAGCAAAAGGTTACACCACATCATTTGGTGAGTTTCAGCCTGCAAGGTTCCTTGAAATGACAATTCCGTACGCGGCAGGCTCAATGTACTCAACAGTTGAAGATATGTTTTTATGGGACCAGGCTTTATATACAGATAAGCTGCTTGGCAAAGAGTATAAAGAAAAGATGTTTACTCCCGTACTTAACAATTACGCTTACGGCTGGCAGATAATCGAGCAGCCTCTGGGAGAAAAGAAGCTTAAAGTGATAACGCACAGCGGCGGAATATTCGGGTTTAATTCGCTTGAAACCAGGCTTGTTGATGATAATAAATTCATAATGGTGCTGAATAATTTTGAGAACGGGAATTTAAACCAGTTAACCTTTGGTATAGTGCATATTTTGTACGGCATGGAAGCGCCGAACCCGAAAAAAAGTTCAGCGGATGAGCTTGCAAAACTCATAAAAGATAAAGGCATAGATGCAGCGCTTGTGGAATTCAGCAAAATTAAAGATAACAAAGAAGAATACGTAACCCGCGAAAGGGAAATAAACGCGCTGGGTTATATATTGCTGCAGGAAGGGAAAATTACAGAGTCTGTGAAAGTGTTTAAGCTGAATGTTGAGCTTTACCCTGATTCCTGGAATGTATATGACAGCTACGGCGAAGCATTAGCAGAAGCAGGTGATAAAGAAAATGCGATATTGAATTATAAGAAGTCAATTGAGCTTAACCCCGAAAGCGAAGGCGGAAAAGAGATGCTGAAGAAGCTTGAAGGGAAGTAGCTGTTATCAGTTTTGAAACACAATTGCATCAGATTTGGAATCATATAAAATATTGACGTCAGCGGATAATATGCGGAGTATTTACATACTCCGCATTTTTTATTCAAGAGAATAAAAAATGTATTTTTGTTATGAAGATTTTAGCTGAAATTTGATTTAACAAGCTCAGTAAATTGGAAATTAAAAAAATATCAAGCGGGGCAAAATGGGAGAATATCGTAGGGTACTCCCGGGCAATAAGAGCAGGAAACCGCGTTATGGTGACAGGCACCACATCTGTAAATGAAAATGGTGACATTGTGGGAATTGGCAATGCTTATGAGCAGACAAAATACATTTTTCAGAAAATTGAAAAGTATCTAAAAGAAGCGGGAAGCTCACTTGATAAGGTAGTATGGAACAGGATGTATGTTACCGATATAAGCAAATGGGAAGATATCGGCAGGGCGCATGCGGAGTTCTTTAAGGATATAAAACCCTGCGCCACTATGGTTGAAGTAAAGGGTTTCATTCACCCTGATATGATAGTGGAAATTGAAACAGAAGCTATTGCGGATTAATCAGCTCCGAAAAAGAAAGACCGGCAATTTCTTGCCGGTCAGACATCTAAAACGGGGGATACTGCTATAATATTATACGAAAATTTTATAAATTTGGTTTCATTGAAAATATGCCTGTAAAAATCAGTAAGATAGATCATATTCAGCTTGCAATTCCAAAGGAGTCAGAATCAATTGCCAGGAAATTTTACACAGGTGTTCTGGGTTTGACAGAAATTGAAAAACCGGAATCACTAAAACCAAGCGGGGGAGTCTGGTACCAGGCGGGTGATATTGAGCTGCATTTAGGGGTTGAAGAAAATTTTACTCATGGAAAGAAAAAAGCGCACCCTGCATTTGTTGTGGAAGGTTTGAACAGAATTAAAGTTCAGCTTATACAGAATGATATTGAAATCAAAGAGGAGATACAAATCCCGGGAAGGAAACGGTTTTCTTTCTATGATCCCTTTGGCAACAGGATAGAGTTTATGGAGTTTGAGGGATAGATCAGTAACCTGATGACTAAAGTTCATCAGATTACTTGAATATAATTTTTGTAATCATCCGGCGAACATTGAGTCATCGGATGATTATTTTTACGCCATACCGTTTACCATCAGTCCGTAATATTCTTTGTTCTTCAGGTTGATCTTTACATTAAAAAAACAGTTTCCGCCATCCGCAACCATAACAATTTCAGTCTTCCATTTTTTTAGTATTTCTGATTCCGCCATGCAGAAACAATTTACCCAGATAATTTTATCGCCGCCTTCAAGCTCACCGCCCACAAACTGCATATTGTAATCTTCATATTTTCTTCCAAAAAAGGGATTCGCAGTACCTGATGATTCTTTATTGAAACATGCCTTTAATACTTCTTCGGCTGTTTTGATATCATCCTCTGTTGGCGAATATCGTTTATAGTTCCTGCCGAAAGCCCACTCCATTTTTTCCACTGCGGGAATTATGGTTTGATTCGGCTTCAGGTCAAAGTTCGTCTGTTTAGTATCGGTGTTCCCGGGTTTATTGTCCTTTTTCGGGTCAGTAACTATAGTTTTGTTATCCCCGGTTGAACAAACGAACGAGAACAGAAAAAGTGATATCAGAATTATATTATGCATTGTTGATCTTGTTTAGTTATCTTTTTAACAACTGCCCTGAACTATTGTTTCAGGAAAAGAATCCAGTCATGTTTCCAAAAATAAAGGAAAACTACGCCATAAGTTGGGTAAATTTTAATGAGTTTAATAATTCAATTTTTAGATATAAATTCGTATAATAAACATATAATAACTTATTAATTAATCAATATTTACAGATATAAATGAAAGAAAGATCACTGGCGATTTTAAAGCCTGACTGCCTTGAAAAAAAGGTACAGGGTAAAGTAATACAGCATATATTAGATGCGGGTTTTGAAATAAAAGGAATGAAGTTGATGCAGCTTACAGAAGATTCTGCTAAGAAATTCTACGAAGTGCATAAAGAAAGGCCGTTCTACGGTGAGCTTGTTGCATATATGACTTCCGGACCGGTAATCCCGATTTGTATGGAAAAAGAAAACGCAGTTGCTGATTTCCGCAAGCTGATTGGCGCGACAAATCCGGCTAACGCTGAAGAAGGCACCATCCGTAAAATGTACGCTGATTCAATTGAGCGTAACATTGTCCACGGGTCGGATTCACCCGAAAATGCGAAGAACGAAATAGCGCATTTTTTTAATGATACAGATTTAGTATAACTACACAAAACCTGTCAGGTTTCAAAAACCTGACAGGTTTATTTCTTTTGTTTATTCACCCATCCCCAAAAAGAGCATACCCTTTCATAATAATTACCGCAGAATTGGAAATATTACTATTGACTAATTAAAAACATTGCTTTATATTTGCAGGTAAATGATGCAGATTGCCTAATAAAATAAAGCAAAATCTTAATATGACCTTAATAATTAAGGCAATTAAACCAACCATATGCATAATATAGACGAAACAGACCTGAAGATACTGGAATTCCTGCAGGATAATGCAAGGATGAAACGGAACGAAATTGCCGAAAAAATAGGGCTTTCGCTTCCATCGGTAACTGACAGAATGAACAAGCTCGAAGAGCTTGAAGTCATTGAAACCTACAAAACAAAACTCAACCACAAAAAGCTTGGCAAAGATATCACAGCCTTCATTTTTGTTACCAGCGAATCTTCTACCCACTACAAAGATTTTGTTCAGCATACGGTTTCATCCCCCGAAATTCTTGAGTGCCACTCCATTACCGGAGACGGCTCGCATGTGCTGAAAGTAAGGACTGAAAACACATCATCGCTCGAAAAACTTCTGGCTAAGATACAATCATGGAAGGGTGTGCGCTCAACGCGTACATCAATTGTGCTCTCATCACTTAAAGAAACTTTTACCATCGATCTAAAAAATTACCTGAAATGAAAAATAACAACAAAGCTCAAAACGCAGAGATACTGAAGATAAACAAACTGATAAAGGAATACAGCATTGAAGTGGTTGATATCAAGTGTATCGATCTGACCGGAAGGCTTCACCATATATCGCTTCCAGTTTACCCCGAAATCATTACCACGCTCATAAACGAAGGAGTTGGGTTCGATGGCTCAAGTTATGGTTTCCGCAAAGTTGAATCGAGCGATATGATACTGGTGCCTGACCTTGCAACCGCCGTAATAGATCCGTTCCGCGAAACTAAAACACTCAGCTTCTATGCTAATATTTTCCTTACTGATGAAGCCCGCACTCCGTTCGGGCAGGATGGAAGGCATATAGCGAGAATGGCCGAAGAGCTTGTGAAAAAATATACAGGCGGCGATACTTCATGGTGGGGACCCGAGTTTGAGTTCTACATTTTCAGTAAAGTTAAATATGATACAAGAACCTCTGCTTCATTCTACGAAGTTGAGCATGCCGAAGAATTTTTTACCAATGCTTACCATGCTGCAAACCCGTTTGATGTATATGATGACTTCCGCGATAAAGCCTGCAAAATGCTTAAGGATTTCGGCATCAAAGTGAAATACCATCACCATGAAACAGGCGAGCGCGGCCAGCAGGAAATTGAAACATATTTCGAAACTCTGCTTAAGACTGCAGATAACGTTGTAACAGTAAAATACGCGCTGTTTAACCTGGCCCGTCAGAATAACATACACATTACATTCATGCCCAAGCCCATGTTCAAACAACCGGGAAGCGGAATGCATGTACATACTTTCCTTACCAAGAACGGAAAGAACGCATTTTACAAAAAAGGTGAGTACGGCAATGTAAATGAGCTTGGCAGGTATTTCATTGGGGGTCTGCTTAAAAACGGAAGAGTGCTTTCAGCATTCACAAATCCCAGCACAAATTCATACAAGCGCTTGGTACCAGGATTTGAAGCTCCCGTTGCTTTGACATACAGCAAGGGCAACCGTTCATCGGCTATCAGGATACCATCTTATGTATCGAATCCTGAGATGACAAGATTTGAATACAGGCCGCCGGATTCAACAGCGAATCCATACCTGTGCTTATCAGCTATATTAATGGCGGGGATTGACGGTATCATAAATAAAATTGACCCGGTTAAAGCAGGCTACGGCCCGTTTGAAAAGAATATTATGGATCACCAGCAGCATGAAAAAGTTGATTTCCTCCCGCGCAATCTTGAAGAATCATTGGACGCGCTTGAACAGGACAGTGAATTCTTAAGGCGCGATAATGTATTCAGTGATGAGCTTATAAAGCAATGGATTGAAAATAAACACAGGGAGATAAATTCAATCAACACCATGCCGCACCCGTTTGAATATAAAATGTATTTTACATTATAAAATAAAAGGAGAAATTAAATAAATGGCAGCAAACCAGCAGGCTATTAAAAACGTTTTTGCTATGATAAAAAAGCATGACGTTAAGATGATTGATTTCCGTTTTACCGATATGCCCGGACAGTGGCAGCACTTCAGCATACCGGCAAGGAACCTTGATGAAAAAGTATTCACAGAAGGTCTCGGATTCGACGGTTCTTCTATCAGGGGATGGCAGTCAATAAATGAATCAGACATGCTTATCTTTCCTGATCCCCAAACTGCGACAATTGACCCGTTTATAGTAGCGAAAAATCTTTCTATGATCTGTGATATTTATTCACCCGCAACTAAAGAGCGTTACAGCCGTGACCCGCGTTATGTGGCTATGAAGGCTGAGGAATATCTCAAATCAACAAAAATTGCAGATACAATTTTCTGCGGACCCGAGGCTGAGTTCTTTATCTTAGATCACGTAGCATATAACGTAAATGAATACAGCAGCTGGTATAAGGTCGACTCCCGCGAAGGTTTCTGGAACACAGGCACAGAGCTGGAAGCTAACCTTGGCCATAAAATAAGAATGAAAGAGGGTTATTTCCCTGTACCGCCTGCTGACAGCACCAATGATATACGCAACGCAATGGTTGAACATTTACTTAATGCGGGAATTGAAATTGAAACACAGCACCACGAAGTGGCAACCGGCGGACAGGCTGAAATTGATTACAGGTTCTGCCCGATGCTTGAGTGCGCAGATAAATTAATGATGTTCAAATACATTGTAAAAAATACTGCAAGACAGCATGGCAAAACAGCAACATTTATGCCGAAGCCTATTTTTGGCGATAACGGAAGCGGAATGCACACACACCAGAGTCTGTGGAAAAACGGCAAGCCGCTTTTTGCAGGCGATGAATATGCCGGCTTGAGCCAGATGGCTTTGTATTATATTGGTGGTTTACTTAAACATGCGCCTTCGCTTTTGGCTTTAACAAATCCCACAACAAATTCATATAAACGCCTTGTTCCGGGATATGAAGCGCCGGTTAACCTTGCATATTCAAAAGGTAACCGCAGCGCGGCTATAAGGATACCGATGTACTCCAACAGCCCCAAAGCAAAACGCGTTGAGTTCCGCTGCCCCGATGGCACTGCTAACCCGTACCTTGCATTTTCAGCAATGTTAATGGCGGGTCTTGATGGTATTCAGAACAAGATCGATCCGGGTGAAGCAATGGAAATGGATATCTACCATTTAAGCAGCAAGGAACTTAAGAATATTCCCCAGGCTCCGGATAATCTTGAATCAGCTTTGGAAAGCCTTGAAAATGATAATGAATACCTGAAAAAAGGGGGAGTGTTCACAGATGACCTCATTGAGACATGGATAAATTACAAGATGGAAAACGAAGTGAAACCTATGGCTTTAAGACCGCATCCGTATGAATTCCATTTATATTATGAAGTGTAGTACGCGAAATGTGAAACGTGAAAAGTGAAACGTGAAAAGTGAAACGAACAGTTTCTTGAGCGGCCCGGAAGGGTCGCTTTTTTTATTGGCGTTTTTGTGGTGTCAGGTATTTACCTG
>JAUQWQ010000108.1 GCA_030835085.1 Ignavibacteria bacterium | reverse complement strand
TATATTATATACACACAATGTTATAGCTAAGATTGTTATTATTTTTTTCATGATTTTTTACTCCTTTTTCTGTCATACCCGCTCACCTTGTTTCTAAAGCTGAAGCGGGTATCCAGGTAAATTTGATTTATTTTTAAAATTTTGTATGTTTCACATTTGACGTTTCACGTTTCACTATTTCACCAGCACCATTTTCTTCACTTCACTGAAACCGTTGGTTTCCATCCTGTAAAAATACGTACCGCTTGCAAGATGCGAAGCATCGAAATCAATATTATATGTTCCGGCATTCAGATTTTCATTCACCAATACAGCAACTTCTTTACCCGTAATATCAAATACAGCCAGCTTTACAAATCCGCTGTTTGGCATTTGGAATTTGAAATTTGTCGTTGGATTAAACGGGTTGGGATAATTCTGCCCAAGCATAAAGTTACCAGGTGATGTTGTTTCACCCATTAGCCTTGAACCCGAGAGGATCTCAGCGTTGTAATAAGCATTTGTTGGACCGCTGCCTGCATATCCTAATGCGCTGCTTAATGAACCGCCGGTATTAATAATTGCACAAACGGGAGTCAGTAAACCTGTGCTTTGGAAACTGTTTCTTTTATAGTTAAATGCACCCATAGTAGAGGGAATACCTCTTCTGACAGTAATAGAATCGCCATCCGTATCAACTGCACACATCATTACATAACCACCGTTGATAGTGTTTGAGTCACTTGAACACCATGTGTAATCACTTAAACCATTGACTGTCAGAATTCTGTCTGTTGTCCAGGTAGCCCCGCCGTTTAGGCTGTAGAGGTATTTTGCCGAATTATTTTTAGTGTAAGTAACTACAATTTTCTTTGCTACTGATTCCTGTTGCTGAACTATGGTTATGCATGGTTTTTCATACTTAGTACCGGATTCTGCATTAGTAATATAGGAAGTGTAGAACGTATTTTGCGGAATATCCGGGGTTTTTAAAATTCTTACTTCACATTCTGTTGATGTATTTCTTCTTTCAACTGCGATGTATATTGAATCAGTGCCCGCAGAATGATTAAACTGGACACTTGGATAGTAATCATCATGTGCTGTTTCCAAAAGAGCGTTTGCATGTGTGACTCCCCAGTCAACTGAACGAAAATGTCTCAATCCAACCTGTTCGCCGGAATTTGTTGCTTCTCTTACAACAGCGTGCATATAGGTTGCACTAGAATAATATTCTCCGTCACTGCAGGCAGAAACAAATTCAAACTTGTGACCGGATGCCGGAATTCCAACCGCTTTATTAAAGTCTGCACTGCCATTCCTGCGGGTTGAATATACCCACAGTTGAGCACCATCTCCATTTGACTCACGGGCGGTTGTAAAGTAAACAAATATTCTTGTTGAATCCGGATTTAAAGAACTGCTGCGATTTTCAACCAGCATTGATAAAGTAAAAAGTTTCCATGAAGTAAATGTAAGCGTAAGGTTTACAGGCCACGTTGCTCCGTTATTAGAAGAGGCATAAATTGTTATCCTGTCCTGTGCGCCTGACCTGCCTACAGCCATATACATCCAGCCGTCTTCACCCTGTTTTAAGTCAATTCTTCTGAATGAATTACCGCCTGAACCAATATTGCCGTTATGAACCTCTACATCAGTTCCGTACCAGTCACTTATAACAGGGTTGAAGTTTGAACTTGATGTTGCATGGAAATCACTTTGAAGATTTTTCTGTTCAGGCTGATTTTTCAATATGTAATTCTGAATTTCTTCTCCAAGTCTTCCTTTTTCTTCCTCATTACCGTTCTTCTTTGCCTGGATATATCTGTTAATCAGTTCAAGCGGCGCCGGTGGAGCTTCCTGTTTAACTATCTTCAATTTACTGCGTTCAATTTCTGTTATCCCTGCATCTGAGTGTACGTTGAACTTTGTATCGGCGTCAACATCATTTTGAGCATTAATGAAGTAAATGTTTACCAGCATTATTACCGGTAGTACCAAAAATATTTTTAACTGTTTCATCAGTTTTTCCTTTCCTGATAAATTATTTTATTAAAATCATTTTCTTCACTTCAGTAAATGAACCCGTTTCTATTCTGTAAAAATATGTACCGCTTGCAAGATGCGAGGCGTCGAAATCAATATTATATGTTCCCGCATCAAGCTCACCGTTAACAAGTTCAGCGACCAGTTTGCCGGAAATATCATAGACTGTAAGCTTTGTATAGGAATTGTTTGGAATAGAGAATGAAATTTTGGTGACCGGGTTAAATGGATTTGGATAATTCTGTGAAAGTGAAAAAGTGTTCGGAATGCCAACTCTGTTCACTATCACGTAACGGCTCTGTGTGTATTTTACAACAAGGAACTGCTCATGCCACCCATGTCCGCTTCCGGATTGGTCACTCATACCGCCAATAATTATATTCCCTGAGCCGTCAACAAAAATATTACGTCCTTCACTTACTTTTCCTGAAACATTATATTTTTTAACCCATTTCTGGCTGCCCGAAGAGCTGTACTTTACCGTTGCCATCAGGTAGTTATCATCGGCTTTTTTAAATTTGCCCGTTACATATATATCACCGTCATCATCAACAGCTATATCACCGGCATAATCATCAGAAGCATTGCTGCCATCTTCCCTTTTCAGCCACTGGAACGTTCCGTTAAGGCTGTATTTTACTGTAGCATAATCATAGCCCAAATTGGACTCACTATATCCTGTTACATATGTATTCCCGATATCATCAACCGCCAGCGATACTGCATGGTCTTCGCCGTTAACAGGACCGTTATACCTTTTTGACCATTGAATAAACCCTGCTGCATTATACCTTACTGTAAGATAATCGTAATCTGTTCCTGTGCCGTCACTGTAACCCGTAAGGAAAATGCTGCTGTTATAACCAAGGACCATTTTTCGAACAACATCGGTTCCATGCGCCGGACCGTCAAAAGTCCTTACCCATTGTTCTGTTCCCGATGAATTATACTGAATAAGCAAATAGTCATACCCGTTTGCAGAGCTTTCAGTGCTGCCTGCAACGTAGATGCTTCCGTCTGAAGCAGCTGCAATTACTTTTCCCATATCATAATTGCCGGAGGGACCGTCGTACTGCTTTTCCCATAATAGTGTTCCGCCTGAAGAATATTTTAAGGTTACGCAATTCAGATTCCCGCTTGTCATTTCTTTTCCGGTTACATAAACATTCCTGTTCTCATCCAGCGCTATGCTGTATGCTATATCCTGCCCCGGTCCGCCGTATCTTTTTTGCCACTGCTCAATACCCTGGGAATTATATTTTATAGTAAGGTAATCAGCAGATAAATAATAGCTTTCACCTGTAACGTAAACATTACCTAAGTTATCTACAGCTATTGCATGCGGTATATCATCACGATTACCATAATCTTCATTAAATTGCGTAAACCAAAGCCTTTCACCTGAGGGGCTGTATTTTATTATCAGCCAATCAAGGCTTTCGTTAAAAATTGAACCGATAACATAAATATTTCCGGCAGCATCAACTGTCATACCCAGCTGGTTATCTGCACCAAATTCCGCCTTCCATAACTGGTTTATATATGATGGCTCGGGCATTATCTGCGAAGTGCATTCCGCAGTCAGAGCAATTAAAATTATTAATATTATTGTTTTCATTGTTTTATTATTTGTTGTTTTATAATGTTTTTTACTTTACCAAAATCATTTTCTTTACGTCTGTAAACCCATTAGCTTCCAGCCTGTAAAAATATGTGCCTGATGCAAGCTGCGATGCATCAAAATCAACATTGTATGTTCCTGCGTTTAAATTCTCATTCACAAGCACTGCAATTTCTTTTCCAGCCAGATCAAAAACGGTAAGTTTCGCAAAACCTCTATTTGGCATTTGGATCCTGATATTTGTCACCGGGTTAAACGGGTTGGGGAAGTTCTGTCCCAGCGAAAATCCTTCCGGCACTTCTGTGCCAATTGGTGTAATGCCGATAGGCTGTGAATATTTGACGGTTAAAAAATCTATCCCTGAAAGTCCCGTGGATGTACCCGTTACATATACATTGCCGTTGTTATCAGCCTTTACCATTACGGCATTATCGCTCCCTGAAAGATTGCTTTCATATAAAGCTGACCATAACACGTCACCCGAAGGCGAATATTTTACTGTCCCGTAATCAAAATCACTGCCGCCGCTTACGGTACTGCCTGTTACATAAATATTCCCGGTTTGATCAATATCAATTGATGAAGCTTTATCATCAACGCCAACAAGTCCGCTGTTAAATGTTTTAACCCACTGCTGGTCTCCGTTGGAATTATACTTCAGCGTTACGTAATCAAATGTTGATGTACCGGAACCTGTACAGAATCCCGTTACATAAATATTACCTGTAATGTCGCTCACAATACCAACTGCTTCATCCTGTGTAGTGCCTGTTCTGTTGTATTTTTTTATCCATTGCTGAATGCCTGCATTATTATATTTAATTGTTGTGTAATCTTTTCCTGTTGCCGCAGTTGTGGCATAACCCGTGACAATTACACTTCCCTGCTGGTCAACCGTAAGTCCGGCTGCTTCATCAAAGCCGCTGCCTTCGTACCGGGCTGACCACAACAGTGTACCGGAGGGACTGTACTTAACAGTCGCGTAATCATCGTTTACTGCGCCGCGGCTTTTACCGGTTGCGTAAATATTCCCCGAGGCATCCATTACCATCGCGTTCATAAAATCATTTCCATTGTTCGGACTGTTATAGCTTCTTGACCAAAGCTGCAGGCCCGCAGCTGAATACTTCACTATCACGTAATCAATGCTTCCGTTTGAGCCTGATGACCAGCCTCCTGAGTAGACATTCCCTGAAGCGTCAACAAGTACGCATATGGCAGCATCGTTATCGTTGTTGGTACCGTTATAGCGCTGCACCCAAAGCTGGGTACCCGATGGGTCATACTTTACGGTCGCGTAATCGTTTTCGGAACTGTTGCCGAAGCTTGCGCCGGTTACATAAACATTGCCTGCCGCATCAACAAAAATGGAATTGGGCGTATCATTATCATTTACTGGTCCGTTATAAACCGCGCTCCATATCACATCACCCACTTGTGAGTATTTTATTGTCATATAATTATTATTTGCTGTGCCGGTAACGTAAACATTTCCCGCAGCGTCATACGCAATTGCTCTTGCGTAATCATTAAATACACCGGATGAGCTGTATCTTTTTGCCCACTCCTGGCTTACCTGTGAGTTTGCATCACGTGGCGAGCAGATAAAAAGAACAGTAATTATTATAATAAAGCTTTTCATATATTTTTTCTCCTTAAAGAATTATTTTTACTTTTGATCTTTGCGCCTTTTAGACCCGCTTACCCGTTAAAGCAAGCAGGTCTTTTTTCAGCGTATCTCCGGTGGGATTTGGAGATGGTATTAATTTCTGTATGATTGTTATTTTTTGTTCTGAATGAACATTGGTCCCCACCGGATTTTTTATTGATACAAAGTTAGTCCTCTGGAGTACCCCGTTTCAAAGAATTTTTATGCCATTTTTCACAGAAATAAATGGCAGCAAATGTATAAAAAACGTGAAATTTGATAATTTTTTGCGTATTTTGAAGCGATAATTTTCATAAAAAAGTATGATAAAAAATAAAGCCATTGAGGTTATTTATACCTTTAGTCAACCTGAACTAAAGGAATTTTACCTTTTTCTTGAATCGCCTTACTTCAATTCAAATAAGTCTTTGATTAAGCTGTTTAGTGAGTTGAAAAAGGCACTTTTGGCGAATAAAGCTGAAAATTTAACAGAAGAATTCCTGTACGGCAAAATTTTCAGAGGTAAAAAGTATAACTATGGTATAATGAAAAACCTTATGAGCGAGTTATTTAAACAGGCTGAAAAGTTTCTTGTCATAAACCATAACAATAACGCAATAAAAGAAACAGAACAGCGGATATTATTGCTGGAAGAGCTTGAGCGAAGAGGGCTTGATGATAATTTCAAACAGGTATTCACCAAAACAAAAAACCTTATACAAGCAGGCAAGATCAGCAGCAGTTTCTATCAAAACCTTGGAAGGCTTTATGAAACCGCAAAAGACTATCACAGGAACAGAAGCAATATAAATGAATATTCCCAAAACGTACTGAACGTAGTTGAATATACCTTTCCGCAGATAATTTCAATGCTCGCGGATGAATACGCGCTGCAGTACACCGCAGAGCACTCTACGAACCATAAACCCGAAACCGACCTGCTTAAGGAATTTTTTACGAGCATAAATATTGAAAATTTTACGAAGGTCGTAGAAGGTTCATCAATTAAAGACAAAGAAGATATTCTGATCAGGCTGCATTTTATTGTTATGCTTACCTCCGGCAGCGATGAAGTTTATTACAAGCTTCGCGGGGTTGTGTTTGCCAATACGGAATTATATTCAAACCAGATGCTTTACACAATTTTTAATAATTACCTTCTTTTATATGCCGAAAAACGCGCATCTGAAGGCAGCGGTGAATTTTTTGCCGAAAAATTCTATTTGCTGAAAAAAATGTTCACCCTGGTAAAAATGAACTCTGACGGCGTTGGATATATTTTCCTTTCATCATATCTTGATACCGTACTATCAGGTATCAAACTTGGCGAAACTGAATATGTATCAAAGTTTGCAGAGGAGTACAGAAAAGACGTTGACCCATCCGTAAGGGATGTAGCATACCGGCTTGCAAGAGCGTATATTTTTGCAGCGGAAAAAAATTATGAAGCAAGCCTTAAGGAGCTTGCCCGTACGGGCCAGGCTGATTTTCACATCAAGCTTCGCACTAAATTCCTGTACCTCAGGTGCTGTTATGAGCTCAGTCTATATGAGCAGGGTTTTTCAATGATCGATTCATTCAAAAAATTCCTTGCCGATACAAAAGAGCTGCACCCTGATTTCAGAAAAAAACTTAACGATAGCTGTAAAACTTATTTAGAGCTTTTTAAAATATCATCTTCACCGGAAAAATATGACATAAAAAAACTGGAGAAGCAGATCGATTTTGTAAAAGCTTCGGGCATCAACGCTAAGGAGTGGTACTTAAGCAAGCTTGAAGAGCTTAGAAACAAATATTATTAAATTTTATTATTCTGTTAAAAAAGTATGTTAAAAAATAAAGCCTATGATGTAATTAAAACCTTTTCTCCCGCGGAATTGAAATCATTTGAGTTGTTTATTGAATCTCCGTATTATAACACCAATAAAGCCGTTATCAAACTTTTTGAGCTTATCAGGAAGCATATACAAAAAGCAGCCGCTAAACCTCTATTGGAAGAAGAGCTTTTTACAAAAATATACCCGGCGAAAAAGTACAACTATGGCATTATGAAGAACCTGCTGAGCGAACTCTTCAGGCTTTGTGAAAAATTTCTTGCTGTTCACCCGCACGAAGAAGATCCCAATATTGAATTTGAAGAATCCCTGAGAAAACTGAAAAATCTGAATTACAGGTCACTGGATAAACTTTTCCTGGCTGAATATAAACGGGTTGAAGGCAGAATGGAATATTCTGTTTTAAGTACAGATTATTACCGGAATAAATTCCGCCTCGTAGAGGCTATGTATAAATTCTACACCAGAAGAAGCAAATACACCGGGGCCGCGGATACTTTGTATCCTATGAGCATTTATAATATGTGCGATATTATTTCTATGTTCAAGCAGGATGTTGCCGGGATGGAGTATCTTGAAAACCAGCTCAACACCGTTCCGCCCGTAAACGTAACAGAGGCTTTTTACAGGAATTTTGATTTTGAAAAATTCCTTAAAGATATCAAAGGACTTGATGCGGAACATTATGATTACATCAATCTGCAGTTAAGACTTATGAAGCTTTACAATGAACGGGATAATGTTGATAACTATAATGAGCTTAAAGAATTTATCTTTGGCAGCATAAAAAAATTCTCAAATGCGGAAAAATGGTTCCTTTCATCAGCGCTTTTTGGCTTTGTTCTCAACAGGTATATTTTATCAAGCAGCAAAGAATTGCTGCTTGAAATGGGTGAAATAAGGAAAACCCAGCTTGCGAATGTGAAATTCAATACTGAAGGACTGGCGCCCCTGCAGGCAGGTGTGTTCAGGAATATCATAGAAATATTTGTGATACTTGGTGATATAGATTTTGCGCTGGAAGTAATAGAAAAACATTTGCGGGATATTGAAGAGAACAAAAGAAAAAGTTCATTCAGTTACGCAATGGCTATAATAGAGGAATCCCGGGGGAATAATGAAGCTGTGCTGAAGCTTATACGTGATGTTGAGTTTACAGATTACCAGGCGAAGTATTCGGCTAAGATGGTTGCGATAGTCGCTTTTTATAATTTAGGATATATCGAAGAAGGGCTATCCGCAATTGATTCAATGAAACATTTTGTGAAAGATACCAATGAATTTACCGGTGCCGTAAAAATGAACCTTGCTGCGCGCGTTGCCACCCTTGAAAGGCTGTATAAAATAAAAGCTAACCCCGAAAAATATTCACTTGCTGATATTATCCAGCTTGAAGAAACAGCCGTAAATTATCTTGCCGCACGCAAAGAATGGTTCCTTGGCAAAACCGCCGAGCTTAAAAAACTTGTAAGAACGTAAAAAAAATATGCCCAGATCCAAAACAGTTGACATCATAGCAACATTTTCAGCTGAAGAATTGAAAGAATTCTCAGCTTTTGTAAGCTCACCCTATTTTAATACCAATAAAAATATTATAAAACTTTATGATGTTCTTAAAAAACATGTATTGAAAGATGATTTGAACGGGATCTCCGAAGAAGAGGTATTCGGGAAAATTTTTCCCGGAAAAAAATTCAATTACGGGATAATGAAAAATCTTCTGAGCGCGCTTGCTTCACTTGCCGAAGAATTTCTCGTGATAAACTCCGTACGCACCAAACCGCTGAACCGGTACAGGAACCGAATACTGCTGGCTGATGAATACGATAACCGGAGGCTTGACCGCTACTACGATAAGACCATTAATAAGGTTACTGCCGATCTTGAAAAGGAGCCAATTGATAATTACTATTATTTTGACCGCTCGCTGGCGGAGGAAAGCAGGTATTTTTTCAGTTCCTCCCGCTCAGATGATAAAGGACTTGAAGACGCGATATACAATGAAATGCTTTACAGTATATGTGAGTTTTACCGGAGGTTTTCAAGGAATATGTGGAAGATACATATCAATATAGATAACGTGAACAGTAAGTATGAAAAGGACCTGAATGCCATTCTTGCAAAACATATAGATTTTAAGAACCTGGCGGATGAAATGAAGGGATTGAACCAAAAGGATTATGATTACATAAAGCTTAACGAGCTGCTCATAAGGCTGCTTGTAAATGATAAAGACACGGGACCGTTCTGGGAGCTTAAGAAACTTATTTATGATACAATTGATAGTTATGAAAACTATGAAAGATATTCCATTTTAACAAAAGCGCTTTCTTACTGTTCAACCGCGCACAGGGCAAGAATTCCCGGCTTCATGAGGGAATCACTTGAAATGAGGATAGTGATGATGGAAAAAGTTAAGTTCAATTCAGGCGGGCTCGGACCATTCAATTTCCATTACTTTACCGAAACCATTATGATGTTCCTTCACGAAAAGGATATTAAGGGGGCGAATGAATTCCTCGAAAAATACAGCGACTCAGTGGGACCCGTTAACAGGGAAGTAAATTATAAACTAAGCAAAGCGTATATACTTACCGAAGAAGGCAAATACTCTGAAGCAATGGCGGTACTTGCCGGGGTGTGGCATAAAGATACTGAAATAAACATTCGTATCCGGAGGATATATTTTGTTCTGTATTATAACCTGGGAGAATTTGAAGCGGGACTTGATGCGGTGAATACATACAGGGCTTATATCAAATCAAATAAAGATCTGACCGATATCCTGCGTCAAAAATACCTGACTACAGCGTACTTTCTTGATAAAGTTTTCAAGATCAAAGCGATGCCGGAAAAATATACTTTACAGGAAATAGAAAGCGTGAGGGAGGACCACAAAAACCGCGGATGGATCATGCTGCAGTGGATGAGCGAAAAATTTGATGAACTGTACGCCGATGCCCGAAGCAAATGAAGTACTGCGGAACGGCAGATTATTCCGCTTATTATGGTTTGATGTCTTAGCAGAGTCTCCCGCAGGGGACTCTGCGTGAAGCTGAACATTTTTTACCTCATTCCCAATCCGCCTTGGCGGACCAGTTTGGGAATGTAAATTAGCTTCGTTAGGAGCGATATGTTGAATCGGTAAGTATAGAATCATTCCCTAAGATTCATCCGGTATGCGGCATGTCAGGTGAATACCTGAATCACTATTTCACTATCTCATTATTTCAATCTTCACTCAACCAGCTTCTTATATCTTACCCTCTTCGGCTCAATATCGCCAAGGCGTTTTTTCTTGTTCTCTTCGTAATCGGTGTAACCGCCTTCAAAGTAATAGACCTCTGAATCACCCTCAAATGCTAAAATATGCGTAGCTACTCTATCCAAAAACCACCTGTCATGCGAAATAATCACGGCGCAGCCTGCAAAATCTTCAAGGGCTTCTTCAAGCGCTCTGAGAGTATTAACATCAATATCGTTTGTCGGCTCATCAAGCAGCAGAACATTTGCCTGAGATTTAAGAGTAAGCGCCAAATGCAGCCTGTTACGCTCACCGCCTGAGAGCACGCCGACTTTTTTGCTTTGGTCAGTTCCGCTGAAATTGAAGCGTGAAACATACGCGCGGCTGTTGAACTGCTTGCCGCCAAGCTCAATAAATTCCGCACCTTCGGATATTGCTTCCCATACAGTTTTATTGGGATCTATTTCAGCGTGCGCCTGGTCAACATAACCAACCTGCACTGTTTCGCCAATTTCAAAATTACCCGCATCGGGTTTTTCTGTGCCGAGTATCATTCTGAAGAGCGTTGTTTTACCCGCGCCATTTGGACCGATTATACCAACAATACCCGCAGGCGGCAGCTGAAAGTTCAGGTTATCAAACAATAACTTATCGCCGAAGGCTTTTTTAATTTTTACGGCATCAATGACTTTATTGCCAAGCCTTGGGCCATTGGGAATAAATATCTCAAGCTTCTCTTCCTTCTGCTTTGTATCTTCATTCATCATCGTGTCATAATTCTGCAGCCTTGCCTTTGATTTAGCATGCCTTGCCCTTGGGGACATCCTTACCCATTCAAGCTCACGCTCAAGTGTTTTGCGGCGTTTTGATTCCTGCTTCTCTTCCATCTGCAGGCGGTTTGCTTTCTGCTCAAGCCAGCTTGAGTAATTGCCCTCCCAGGGAATCCCCTCGCCTCTATCCAGCTCCAGTATCCATCCCGCAACGTTATCCAGAAAGTACCTGTCATGTGTGATTGCTATGACCGTTCCTTTGTACTGCTTTAAATGCTGCTCAAGCCAGTCAATTGATTCTGCGTCAAGATGGTTAGTCGGCTCATCAAGTAAAAGTATATCGGGTTCTTTTAATAATAACCGGCATAATGCAACACGGCGTTTTTCGCCGCCGCTTAAATTTTTGATCAGCGCATCGCCTTCGGGTGTTCTTAAAGCGTCCATTGCGCGCTCAAGCTTTGCGTCAAGCTCCCACCCGTTGTGGTGATCTATAAGCTCCGTCAGCTCGCCTTGCCGCTCGATAAGCTTCGTCATTTCATCATCATCCATCGGCTCTGAAAATTTGTTGTTCACTTCTTCGTACTCTTTTAATATATCAACAATTTCCCCGGCACCTTCCTGGATTATTTCCTTAACTGTCTTGGTTTCATCAAGGTAAGGCTCCTGTTCAAGCAGACCTATAGAGTATTCCTTGGTAAAATGCACTTCGCCGTCAAAGTTATCTTCAACGCCTGCAATTATCTTAAGCAGGGTTGATTTACCTGATCCGTTTAAGCCAATGATACCTATCTTAGCACCGTAAAAGAATGAAAGGTAAATGTTCTTTAATACCTGTTTCTGCGGAGGATAAGTTTTGCTGACCCCCACCATTGAAAATATGATTTTATTATCAGCCATCAGCGATATTTGTATTTATGTTTGTAATTTTATGGTAAGAGGCAAAGATAGCTATTTGCATGTAAGCATTAAATCCATAACCAAAGGTACAAAAACATGAGATCCCCCTAAAAAAGGGGGACTATTACTTTGAAGTTTCTAAATTGTACTCTAATCCAAATTTCAATTTACAGTAAATTACAGGAAATGTAATTTTTTGTTATTTAACCAGCACCATCTTCCTGGTTTCAGTATAGTTTCCGGCTTCTATTTTATAAAAGTATAACCCGCTGCCTAATCTCCCCGCATCAAAATCTACATTATATTCGCCCGGTCTTAAATTTTCATTCACAAGTACGGCAGCCTCTTTACCTGAAACATCATACACTGTTAGCCGCGTGAAACTTTCAGCGGGAATTTTGATCCTGATGTTAGTTTTAGGATTGAACGGATTGGGATAATTCTGTCCCAAAGAAAATCTTTCCGGTATTTCACCCATAACAGGTGTAATGCCTGCTGGCGATTGTGAATATTTTATTGTTACATAATCATCATTATTAGCGCCGGTCAATCCCCTTCCGGTTACATAAACATTCCCCGAAGCATCAACTGCAATATCCCTTCCCTGGTCATTATTGTGTGCCGTCCCGTCCCATCTTGCCGTCCACTGCTGAACGCCTGCGGGGTTATATTTTACCGTCAGGATATCTTCACCGTTTGTCAAGCTGCTTGAGGATCCCGTAACATAAGCATTGCCCAGGTCATCCAATACCAGTTTTGCCGCAACATCAGTGCCGTTGTGATACTGCGTTACCCATTGCTGCGCACCTGAGGAATTGTATTTTATAGTAACGTAGTCATAATACGTTGATGCATATACACAGTAACCCGTAACGTATAAAAAATTGTTCTGGTAAAGCGCTATCGATACCGCTTCCACGGTTGTTTGCGGAACACCGCTGGAGTACCTTGCCTGCCACTGCGGTACGCCTGATGAATTATACTTTACCACAAGATATGTCCTGCCAATAGCAGCCGTATCGCTGTAACCGCCTATGTAAACATTGCCCAGGTTATCAACAACAATATCGTTTGCTTTGTGTGAGCCTGTTGTACCAAGATCGTATGCTGCTATCCATTGCTGCACACCCGATGCATTATATTTTATTGTTGCAATACCCGAGTGCGGTCCGGGAGACGGGGAATATACATAACCCGAAATATAAACATTCCCCGCGTTATCAACAGCAGCACAGGTCGCTGCATCCGGGTATGATCCGGGGCTTGAATAAGTTCTGGACCACAGGGAATCACCGGCCGAATTATATTTGATCACAAAGTAATCACAAAAAGAAGCATCACCTTTTCTTCCAACAACATAAACATTGCTGCTGTTATCAACCAATAAACGGGTGCAATATGCGTTTACATAACTCCTTACCCAAAGTGAATCACCGGAAGTATTGTACTTAATTGTTACGTTTGTTGCATTACCCGAAAAAGCATCTGTTCTGCCCGTTACATAAATATTTCCGGCTGCATCTGTTGCGATATCATCTGCATAATCCAGCCAGTTGATAGAACCGTTATACAGCCTGAACCATTGCTGCGTTCCTGCGGAATTGTATTTTAACGTTCCGTAGTCGGTTAATGTTGCCGATGTATTATTTATCGATCCCGTTATAAACACATTCCCGGAGTTATCCAATGCAATTGCGTTTGATATATCCTGGTTGCCGAGATGGTTGTACATTTTTACCCATTCTTCTGTAACCTGTGCGCCGGTTTTATATGGATTCAATATTGCCAGAAACAGAATTGCTGCATATAAACAGATGTTCGTGTATTTCATTTTTTTGTGTTTAATTTTATTGCATAAAAATAATTCCTTATGATAATGTATAAAAAGAAACATTAAGCTTATTTTCACCGGCTAATTTTACGGAATACCTTGATTTTAGATAAATTATTAGCTTTTTTAGCCCTTATTTCACTGAATTTTGAGAAGATATTTATGAATAATACTTCAATAATAGAGCTGTTACGAACATTCTCTAAGAACGAATTAAAGAGATTTGATCTTTTTATCGGTTCAGAATATTTCAACAGAAGATCTGCGGTAACAAAGCTGTGGAGTGAATTAAAACCCTTTGCTCCTGATTTCAGATCTACAAATTTAACCCGGGAGTATATATACACAAAAGTTTTTCCGGGGAATAAATTCAATTACGGAACCCTGAAAAATCTTATTTATGAGCTGACACTTCTTTCAAAAAAATTCATTGAGATTGAATATTACAGCTCCAAAAAAATTCAGGGAAATTTTAACCTGCTTGAAGCTATTATGAACAAACGCCTTTTTGTTTTTTTTGAAAAAACATTTAATGAAACAAAAGAGTGTATTGAAGAGAATTTTCATGAATCTGACTATTACAGGAATAAATTTTACCTGCACTCGCTTAAGCAAAACTACTTTATTCAGCAGGATAAATATTACGATACCTCGGCAAGCTCTGAATCAGGCAACCATAACATTACAATGGGTTACTTCATAGATGTGTTTCACAATAATTACAATCAGCTGCTGATAAAGACCGAGTTAAGCGCAGGACATGAAAACAGCTTCATGAAAAAGGTGCTGGATTTTTATGATACTGCACCGGTTAATTTTGATTTCAGGGTAAGGATATTCTACCACGCTGTTATGCTAATTTACGAAGGCTCAAGCGAACACTTTTATGAAATGAAAAAGCTTGTTGAGGAAAATATCTCAAGGCTTAGCCGCGGGGAAAGATATAATTTTCTTGTAGCGCTTTCAGGATATTGTTATATAAAATATGAAGAAGGCAGCGAAGAATTCCTGAAATATGAGTTTGAAATCTGCAGGTACATGATAGAAAACGGTATCTTTAATTTTGAAAATTCCCAAAATATTGACGGTCCTTTTTACAGGAATGTGGCTTTAAGTGCAGTTAAAAATAATGAATATGAATGGGCGCTCGGGTTCATAAATAAATACAGGTACAGCCTGGATATGAAGATAAGAGAGCATTATTACCTTCACGCGCTTATTGAATATAACATAAAGATAAAGAATTTTGAACAGGCATTAAAATATCTTTCAAAGATAAAACACTCCCTTATAATAGATAAAATACAGATTAAGAAATGGGAGCTTGTTGTAAATTATGAAATGCATGGGTTCAGCTCATTGCCGTATATAATTGATTCAGCCAGGCATTTTATATATAACGATAATAAGCTAAATCCCTCTAAAAAAGAAAGGCTGAACGGTTTTGTGCAGGTAGTGGGAAAATTGCTACTGCTTAAGCTGAAAAAAGAAAGCGGAGATGACCCGGGCGAAGAGATATACTCACTAAAAAAAGATATAGGTGAGCTTAAAGACGGAAGTAAATTCTGGCTAATTGAAAAGATAAGTGAACTTGAAATATAAATTCACTTAACGGGCAGCATTAACCTGCGGTAAAAATATTTTTACTTTTCTGATTTACCCGGCCTGAAGAGCAAAGAAAGAGTTACATAACCAAAGCTAAGCACCACGGAAAACAAGATGGTCATAAGCATTGTTCTTGGATGCGCAAACGGATGTATGAAGCGGTTGGCAATATCAACAAACAGCTCCACGGGATTTGTAAGAACATCCCAGCTGTTGAATCTTTCATACCTGCCAAGATATATACCAAAGCTCCCAAGTATCAATGAAAAGATAGCAAATGCCCAGCCTTTTAACGCACCAAACCTTCTTGCAAGCGCAGTCTGAATATCATACAATGAAATAAAGCCCAGCATCAAACCGTTCCATGCAAATGATAGTATCATACCAAGATCATACCAGTATGGTATTGCTGCTTTCTGATCCAGGTGGAAGAAATCTGTCACAATGTACGGTGCATTCGGAAATAAAAGCAGCCACGAAGTTAGAATTATTCCCGTCAGTATCAGCGAATTTATCTTCTTATAATAGAGCAGAAAAAATGTGCTTATAACATACGGAAGTATTGCAAGAAATAAATTCCATATAAGGAATAAATAGGTATTGAAGCCGGAATAATAAACTCTGAATGCTTCAATGGATACGCTTAAAAGGCATGACATGGCAAGAATAATAGTTACACTTAACCTGTTATTTTCACGTAAATTACTGATAAATGATGACATATATTGGAATTAATTGTCCCGTTTTGGTTTTCTTCTTTAACGAAAAGGTATGCTCTTTGGTTTCAGGATTTTATATCCTGATTCTGCAGCAGGCAGGCTTGCCTGCCTGCAAAAATTTAATCAGTAACAAAAAGCGGCAGTCAAGACTGCCGCCTACAAGAAGCATTTTATTATTTTTTATTAAAACCTTATCCTCTCTTTTCCAACCCATTCATCCCAAACGTAGCTGTAATTATTGTAACAGATAAAGTACTTCCCGTCTTTTTCTTCAAGCACTTCCCCCGGGTACCATACGCCGTTTTGCTCAACCTGTGCGGAGCGTTCCTTCCCCGTTTTTATCCTGTCATACGCTACCCACTCATTCCAGAAATCTTCATAACCCGCATACTTGATGTAATAGAAATCGTTCTGCGACTTTTTAACCTCAGCATCATACCACTTGCCCTCCCATGATACTTTAACTTTATCGCCATTTGAATAATTTACAAAGTATATCGGCTGAAGCTCTTTTTTGGTAAATGTTACAGTTGATTTATCGCTGTAATCGTAAAACTCACACTCAACTTTATTCTTATCAGCGCTCAAAACTCTGATCGCTGCCATATCTCCTCCTTTGGGTGCCATATAATATGTACTGGGTGCGAAATCACCACTGCCCGCAGTTACGCTGCCGTTTGTTTTTGCAAGCGGCGCTGATTCATCAATTCCGTATAACTTAAATCCGCACATCTGCCTTTCGCGGTATTTCATCGCATCACTTAATTCAATTCCGGTTTCATTGATCGTGATTGTTCCGTCATTGTTCCTATCGGCTAAGGGCAGGCCCGAAAGACAATCAATGATTGATTGCGTGTAGGTCCAGTTGGCAGTTGATATATTGCATGATGCCGCCGAAGTCAGTACAATTACATTTTTACCTGCTGAATTTATTTTCTCAGCTTCATCAAGCAGTGCCCCCGAGTAACAACAATCTGCCAATAACCATACGAGCTGGCCTTTGAACTTATCGCGGATTGCATCACCCAACCAGCTAACATCGAATCCCGTTTTTTTATAGTTGCCTGTGGTGATATCATAGCTTGCAAAATATATTCTGCTGTCATCATCCTTTACGCCGTGACCGGCATAATAAAATATGAATGTCGAGCCCTCCGGCGCTTTATCAAGGGCATCAAGCACTGCCTGTTTTATCGCATCAACCGTTGCTTCGTTATCTATCAGCAATGAAACATTTTTGGGCTTCACGCCCTGTGATTTAAGCAGTGAGTACAGCTCTTTATCTTTCCTGTTGCGGTTACTGAATGGCGAAAAGCCGGGATCTTTCCACTCCAGCGCGCCGGCTACAACGCCATATGTATTCTCGCCGGGGCTGATATCAGACGTGATAACGGTTGTGCCCGTCTTCTTTTCTTTTGAATCACGCGAAGTAAGCTCGCTTAACTTCGAGCAGTTTACGAAGAATGGTAACAGAATCAGAACGAGAAGTAATATATATTTTTTCATATGATCATAGTCCCCCTTTTAAAGCCTATGGACTGGCTCTGACAGTGGGGAGGATATTTTCAGGATTTTATTTTTTGCGGATTATTTAATACTGCTAATTTAAATAACTCTACAACCGGGATTTGTTTTTTATCAAAAACTCCTATTCAGCTCCGTTAGGAGCGGAATGTTTGTAGAAAGTGAAATTAAAAATTATCGGAGCTCCGTAGGAGCGAAATGTCTAAACAAATAAATTCAAAGATTTTGTCTCTGAATTTTCATTTTGTTAACATGCCGCTCCTAACGGAGCTTAATAGTTTATGGTAAATCTCATATTACAAACATTCCACTCCTAACGGAGCGAATCTATGAGTTATCAAAAGAGAATTATCAATCCTTCGTTTCCTTCTAACAGGGGGAGATATAGTAGTGTCTTATTAAAATGATACCTAAACCTTTTATCTATTTCGCAGCCCTGGGGTTCTTCTTCTTCACAGTCAGCCTCCAGCCAAAATATCCAATCACGCCCAAAGCCATAACACCCATAACTATTGGCAGCAGTACAGTTAAAATACTCATTACAAATGATGTAACATGCTCAAATGTAGCTATGAGCCAGTTTGCCCACCCGGCTGTGAAGGCGGTTGATTTTAAACGAGCCATACTTGCGCCGCTTTTTATCACCGCGGCAGAGCCGCCGCCCACTATAATACCAAGCGTCCACTGAACCATCGGCGGAACATCAGTTATGAATGTTACCGAGAGCAGCGTACCTGCAATTGTTGCCAGCGGTACTGAAATTGTATCCAGCGCGTTATCCAGTACAGGAATATAATACGCGCCGATCTCAGCGATCGTAGCGGTTAAAAATATCGCGAATGCGGGCCATGAGCCCATCCATTCAAACCCTCCGCCGATATTCACAATGCCCGTCATTGATGCAATGTTGCTGATAAGCAGCGGGACAAATACACGGAAGCCGCAGCTTGCTGCGAGTCCCAGCCCCAAACAAATACCTATTGCTATATCCATAATCTAAAATAATTACACAAATATATGTAAATTCGTTATATTATTTGCTCAAATTTAACTATTTCTTTGATGATTTGTTCCCAGCCAGTTCCCGGGCTTTTTTTAGCAGCCATTTTTTTTCATGAACTTTTTCTTTCTGAATTTTTTCAGGGAAGTCTTCCGGACCGGTATATTCTTCCTTTATTTTATACTGAATAAGCTTTTTATAATATTTTGTAAACCCTATATAGGAAGGTTTAACGGTCCTGTTGATCTTAGTATCCTTTTTCAGGTAATGCTCAAATGAGTCTATCAATGCAAGTGACTCCTCGATCAGGTTCAGCTCATAACATATTTTGAACTTTAAAAACCTGATATCAAAGTACATGCCGAATTTATCTACCGCAAGCTTCTTAAGATCAAGCCTGTTTATTGATCTGTACGATGATTCATATTTGCCCTCATTAAATTCAATCAGCGCTTCAAAATAATTTTTCATCCCTGTATTGCCCTTACCTTCAATTTCTCCGATATATTTATTCAACACATATTTTGACCATTCAAATTCACCGGTGTTTATCCCTGAAAGAATAAAATTCCTGAAGAAAGTAAATATTATTTTTACATTACCTGAAGCAAAGGAATCATGCTCTATTTTTTTATAAACTGCATGTCTTTCATAAAAGTATGAATCATCACCCGTTTTGATCTTATATGTAATAAAATCCAGCAGGTAAATATATGCCAGGTTTATTATATCCTCATCCCAAAGCGGTGTATCAAACAATGACGCTTTAATTTCGCGGTAAAACCGTTCATCCCTGTTCTTGTGAAGCAGTATCATTGATAAATAATGCATCAGGCGCTTTTTATAATAAAGATCAGAGCCTGATATTTGTTCGTATAAACCCTCGTAATCAATTGATCTATTAAGGTTTTTTATGATATTATTCTTTTCAATTTCCGGAGTAACTGCAATGTTAGTTCTTTCGATAAAATTTGCTGCAACTCGCTCAAGGAAATAGAGCGTATTCAGCTCCATATGGCGCATACGGGAGACTTCAAAACCCAGGTAATTATCTGTATCAAGATTGAAGTTCGCGTTTTCCATATTGATAAGCATCTGGTAAACAGTATCCCCTTCATTCAGGTTTTCATGTTCAAGCTCTTTTTCTGTTTTACCGAAGGTATGTTTGAAGAGGCTTCCGAGCTGTTTTTTCCTCAGGCCCCTTAAAAGGGAATATTGTTTTAATGGATTATTGGAGACCGTCAGGTACTCCAGCGATAACTTTATCAGGTTTGATACCAGCTTGTTAAAAAGCAGGTTGCTGTATTTCCGCTTTCCGTAAACCAGTGAAAAGAGTCTTTCTTTTGTCAGATCAGAGTCAGAAAAAGCCGGGTAGAATTTTTTTAATTCGCCAAAAAGCTTTGCACTTGCATCGCTTGTATTAAAGAAAGGTGAGTTTACAAATCTTCCAAATGCTCTCAACTCGGCCTTTGAAAATGACCTCAGAATATTTATTAACTGTGAGTTTTTCAAGAAACTTCTTCTAAGTTAAGTTTTTGGTATAAATGCAGTATTTAGTTTTCAAGTTCTGAAATTTTTTCAAGCAGCCATTTTTTGCTTGCAACCTCCTCAACAGCCTCTACCTCTTTTTTCAGCGAGTTAATTTCTGCCGGGTCCCCTTTTTCTTTCAGGAACAAAATCTTTTGAATATATTTAATAAAAGTGTGCACCTGTACCCGTATGATTTCAGATATAGATGGATTACTGCTGAGGAAATGTTTCGTCGCGTCAACATAATTAAGAAGGGTTTCCGGTTCGTTCAGTTCATAATAAATTTTAGCCGTAAGTATACGTATCTGAAGCTTATCCATAATATCCTTAAATTCAACTTTGTTAACATAACCAAGCGCTTTTTGGTATTCCCCCGTATGAAAGTAAAGGAAAGCATATGCCTGGCACTTCATTGTATCGCGGAATTCAGGAATTAGTTTTGATGTATGCTCTTTAACGAAATTCAGCGCCCAGTCTGTTTCATTTGCCCGCAATGCTGCGTTAAAGATCTGAAGATAAGCAGTTTTTGATAATTGGTTATCAGGATGAAACGCCAGGTCCTCCTTTATACGGAAATCATTCAGCTCGAAAATCATCCTGTTATTCTCTTCCTTCCCCAGGTCAAGGTTGTAAAGACAATAATTGATCAGCCAGTGCATCATATCCTTCTGTTCATTTGATGCCAGTTTTTTATAATGTTCACGGAATAATTCCCTGAATTTAACCATATGCTCCGTTTCCACGGGCTTCAGTAACATCATAAGCGAATGGTAATAAAGTTCTATAAGGTAAGTATATTCGTAATTTTTCCTTTTTGCGTATTCAATAATAGTTTCATAATCAATATTCCCCGCGAATTCAAGGGCAAGGTTGATATCAATTTTGTAATTATGATACTCTTCAAGAATTTTAAGGTCTCTTAACGCTGTAACAGACATTCGTAAAAACAGTAATACCTGGTACTCCGCCGACTTAAGGGTTGAATCCCCCTTGAATTGTGTCTTATCTGTTAAGAAATAATAATCCTGTTTAAAAATTTCCAGGTGTAATTTTTTATCAAAGTGATCGTAATCAATGCCCGTCTTCAGAAGAACCTTTTCCATTTCACTTATTGCCTGCGAATAATTGTGCGCCAGTTTTCTTGTGTTGAACTCTGATATGGCAAGGCTCATTCTTGTGAATTTGTCTTTCTTCAGTGCAATTTGTTCAATGAATTCCTTGGTCATCTTTTCCAGTGCCGATGAGAGATTCCACATCACCTGCTTATTGAACTTTTTTCCCGGGTACAGTTTGCTGTGCAGGCTTTCATAGCTAATCTTATCGGTATCAAACTCAGGGTGGAATTTCTTCATTACCCTGAATAAGGGAATGCAGTTCTTGCCGCTCGAATGGAACGGTGAGGCAAGGAATTTTTCGAAAAGCTTTATTTCTTCCGGTGAGAACGTCTTCAGAATATTTATCAGCTTAGAGTTCTTCATTTTTCGGGTTAGTAATTTTACGGCAATTTCACCAGATTTTAAGCAAAAATCAACAATATTATTATGACCGTTTTGCGGAAACCGGGTTAGTTTTTTTAAAAAATATCTTTGCTATAGGGTGTGCACGCGGGGTATGTTTGTATCCGTGCACGTTTAATGAACCGGACACAGAAATAAAAGTTACTAACAAAGCGAAAGTATGAAAGAAGTGATCAAAAATAAATTCATCAGCAAATGTTACCGCAGAATATCAATGAATATTTCATCAAATACCGGGTACGGGATACTTCTTTTTTCTATAATCAAAAAGGAAAAAGAGATGGTTAATTTATGCACTCATTTAAAAGTGAAAAATTATCATAAAACCCTTTCATTGCAGGTATGAATTTGATGCAAAAACAGGAAATTTTAAGCATTAATTCGGTCAATTATCTCAAAAAAGCTTTCACTGTTTAGGCAAAAAATCTTTGTACGGGGCGTGCACATGTATTAAGTTTGTAGCCATGCTGATGTAAACAGGAGTTCTCAAATATCAGGGATAAGCAGGCTGAATAAATATAACAGGAAAACAGTTGAAAGAAAAAATCAAAACAAACCCGGTGAGCAAAAGATCGGGAAAAAATACAAGAGGATACAGGCTGAAGCCTTCAACACATAAGATGATAGTTAAGATCCAAAACCTGCTCGGCTCTGACCAGGATGAAGTAATAGCATCAGCATGTATAATGTTATACAACGATCTGAAAAATTCAAACAATGAAAGCGCAAATAAATCAAAATGAATAAAACACACAAAATAATTTTCTCCGTTTTACTTGCTGTGCTGATAGTTCACACCGGCACATTTGCCCAGCCTGTATGGGTAACACAAAATCCCGTGCCGCAGTGCAATACTATAAACGATGTGCAGTTTATCGGCGCATCCACCGGGTACCAGGCAGGTAACTACGGCACAATACTAAAAACCACCAATGGCGGCACAAACTGGGTTAGCCAGGTATCGGGTACAACAGAAAACCTGAATTCAGTTTCATTCCTTAACGCAGCCACCGGGTATATAGCGGGCGGATTGAATAACAGAGTAATTCTTAAAACCACAAATGGCGGTTTAACCTGGGCACAATCAATTTCAGGCGGCGGCAGCGGATTTCTGGCTATCGGCTTTGCTGATGTTAACACGGGAATAGCAGGCGGCTATGGCGGAACCTTATTGCGTACAACAAACGGCGGGGTGAACTGGAATTCAATTCCGGTAGCAGCAGTATCTTTGCACAGTATTTATTTCAGCAGCTTAACAACAGCATATATCGCAGCAGCAAACGGAAATGTTTACAAGTCAACAAACAGCGGACTCAACTGGGCAGCACAAACCACAGTTAACACTAACCCGCTGTATGCTATCAGTTTTATAGATAGCTTAAACGGATTTTCCGGAGGCTGGGCGGGCAAAATGGTTAAAACCACAAACGGCGGCGCGAACTGGAGCCTTTTAACCACAACAAATAACCAAACAATAAATAAAATATTTTCCCGTGATCTGCTTAACGTATACGCAGCGGGTGATAATATGCGTTACCTTGCTACAACAAACGGCGGCACAAACTGGAGTGTTAATATTCTGCAGCAGGCTAACTATAATAATTTCAGAAGCATTTATTATGTGGATGCAGGAAAAGGATTTCTTACCGGTGATAACGGAACACAATTAATTACCACTAATGGCGGCACAAACTGGACTTCTCAGATTTCAGGGACTAATTCCAACGGCTTCAGCATAAGCTTTCCTTCTGCAAACACCGGCTATGCCGGACTATATGCGGGCGGGATGATAAAAACCACCAACGGCGGCATTAACTGGATCTCAATAGGAGCTCCGACAAATGCCAATATTGGGAATGTAGAGTTCACCGATAACAACAACGGTTATGTTGCCGTTTATTCAAGCGTTGTTTACAAAACTACCGATGGCGGCGCGAACTGGACCACTCTGAATACAGGTACTGTTGAACAAATTTCAAGCTTAGTCTTTGTCAATCAAAACACAGGTTTTGGCGCATGTATTGGCGGCGGCGTGATAGTAAAAACAACCAGCGCGGGTACTACATGGCAGGTGATAAACACAGGTTTTCCGGCGGAATCGTTCACCAAAATATGTTTTAGTGATGCAAATAAAGGTTACTTATTAACATACACGTCAAATATTCTTGCGACAACAAATTCAGGGCTTAACTGGGTGCAGCAGGTTACCGGAACAGCGCAGCTGCCGCAGGCGATCTTTTTTGCTGACGCAAACACAGGCTACATTGCCTGCGGCCAGGGGAATATCCTGAAAACCACCAACTCCGGCGTTAACTGGAATATTGTAAACGCTTCGGCGGGGAATTTCAATTCATTATATTTTATAAACTCACTTACTGGATACGGCGGGGGTATATGGAACGGACAGGCAAACTGCAAAAGAACTACTGATGGCGGCGTTAACTGGGAAAATATCAATACCGGTACAAACAACACTGTTAATGATATGGCGTTCACTGATGCAGGCACAGGATATATCATCGGCGCAGGTGCAATGATATTAAAAACTACCAACGCCGGCTCCATTACAAACATTCAGCCCGTAAGTAATAACACACCGGAAGGATTTTCGCTTTCACAAAACTATCCAAACCCGTTTAATCCAACAACAAAGATAGGATTCCGGATCGCGGATTTCGGATTTGTATCTGTAAAAGTATTTGATGTTACGGGCAAAGAAGCTGCAGTGTTAGTAAATGAAGAGTTAAACCCCGGAGCTTATAATGTAGATTTCGACGCGTCGCAATATTCCAGCGGTATATATTTTTATACGATGACAACACCGGGATATTCTGAGACCCGGAAAATGGTACTCGTTAAATAGCATATTTAAATATCCATCTTTAACTGAAAGTAGACAGAGAATCACACAACAATATAAAGCAGCCATGAATACAAAAATATTATTTATCGTAATCTGTAATTTGATGCTCTGTAATCTGCAATTTTCACAGAACATCACCAACACGCTTGGCACAAGCGGCGTGTTTAAGATAAAAGATGCGTCTACAGAATATCTCTCCCTTAACCAGTCAAACGGACAACTATCAATATCGCGAACCATTCTATTGTTAAATACAATTTCTTCAACAACAGGGGTTGTTTATAAAGGAACTGACCGGTTTCTTCATGATTACCAGGGAACCGGTACAGACGGTTTTAACACTTTCCTCGGGCAAAAATCGGGAAATTTTACACTTGGCGGCTCTGTATTTTATGAAGCCTCAAATAATACAGGAGTAGGATACAGGAGTCTAAGTTCTTTAACCTCAGGTTTTGGAAACTCGGGTCTTGGGTATAACGCGTTATTGTTTAACACAACCGGTTATTATAATTCAGCATTCGGATATTCTGCTTTAGAAAGAAATACTACCGGCACATATAATTCGGCATACGGATATCATGCGATGATTTTAAATACTACCGGTTCCGAAAATACTTCTGTTGGCAGCTCTAGTATGTTAAGAAATAACAACGGAACGCAAAATACAGCCGTGGGATACAATGCGTTATATAATAATGTTTCAGGGTGGAATAATACAGCAGTAGGACATCATTCACTCCTCAATAATACAGGTAATTATAATACTGCTCTGGGTCACAATTCAGGCTCAACTATTACCACGGGGGCAAATTTAACATGTATAGGGATTGATGCAAACCCAACAACACCAACGGCAACTGACCAGATTACCTTAGGAAATCAGTTCGTCAGCTCTCTGCGCTGCAACGTGCAGACCATCACATCACTATCCGATGCGCGTGATAAAAAAAATATAACCGAACTCTCACTTGGTTTGGATTTCATCACGAAGCTTCATCCGCGCCAGTTCAATTGGGATAAACGCGAGTGGTATGATGATAATGTTTCAGATGGCAGCAAAATGAAAGAGGAACCGACAGCCGGTTTCATAGCTCAGGAGCTTGATTCCGCACAAACTACTGCAGGCGCTGACTGGCTAAATCTGGTACTGAAAGATAACCCCGAAAAATGGGAAGCAACCTACG
>JAUQWQ010000107.1 GCA_030835085.1 Ignavibacteria bacterium | reverse complement strand
ATCATAATTTCCGGTAAATCAAATTTTTGAAACCGCTTCACTATACTCATTCAGCAGATTTTGGACAACAGTTTTTACCGGCGGGATATCGTTTACAAGTCCGCTTGACTGGCCCATTTCAAGTTCACCTTCATCAAGGTCGCCTTCAAATATACCTTTCATTTCGCGTTTGCGGCCGAGTAATTCCTTAAGCTCATCCGCAGTTGCTCCGCTTCGTTCAGCATTAATAACATCATTTGCGAATTTATTTTTGTATAAACGTACTGGGTTAAGTTTTTTCATAATGAGATAAGTATCACTATCTTTTGCTTCAACAATTTTATTTTTGAAAGCTTCACTGCTTGAAGCTTCTGTTGTTGCGGCAAATCGTGTACCTATCTGTACGCCTTCGGCTCCCATGGCCATACATGCGGCGATCTGTCCCCCGGTAGCAATACCGCCGGCTGCAATTACGGGAATATCGAGCGCATCAACAACCTGCGGTACAAGGCATAATGTAGTTATTTCATCTATACCATTGTGTCCGCCGGCTTCAAAGCCTTCGGCTACAACTGCATCACAGCCTGCTTCCTGAGCTTTGAGCGCATGTTTGACTGAAGCAATAACATGTACCCATGTGATATTGTTTTCTTTAAAGATATTTGAAAAGGCTTTTGGATTTCCTGCAGATGAAAAAACTATTTTGACTTCTTCTTTGAGAATTGTTTTAATAAGCTCGTTGATATCACCCCTTATTAATGGCAGATTCACACCAAAAGGCTTTGAAATATTTTTTTCTTTGAAGTTATTCCGGAGTTTTGTGATATGTTCACTTAAGAGTTCGGGTTTCATGGAGCCGGCGCCTATTAAACCAAGGCAGCCATTTTCAGATGCTGCAGATGCAAGTCTCCATCCGGAGGTCCATACCATGCCGGCCTGTATGATTGCGTGCTCAATTCCGAAAAGTGTATTTACGCGCGTCTGCTTCATGATGGATAAATCAGATCTCTTTTAGAATTTTTATCATATCCAGAACTGCGCTTGCTGCTTCGCGGCCTTTGTTATGCTCATCATCTGCTGAGCGTTTTAATGCCTGCTCATCGGTGTAACACGTAAGCACTCCGAATGATACCGGCATATTATACTCAAGATTAAGTGACATAATACCATTTGATACAGCATTTGAGATATACTCAAAGTGCGCGGTCTCTCCTTTTATCACAGCGCCAAGACATACAACGCCGCAATATTTTCCGCTCATGCACAACTGTTTGGCGGTTAAAGGAATTTCATATGCGCCCGGTACGTGAATAATATTTATGCTTTTATCATCATATTTGTTTTCATGCAGTACACTTATCGCTCCCTGAAGCAGCCCTCCTGTAACTTCTTCATTAAACCTGCTGACGACAATTGCAATTCTTCCGGATATTTTTTTTGCTGATTTACCCGGGTTTTTCTTTTTTTCTTTTGCCATAAAATTAAGCTTTAAATAATCTGTTTTTCATTGCAGTAATTTTAATTTCAGGTACATAATACCTGCCTAGAATTGATACATCATTTATCCTGCCGCCGTGGAAATCACTGCCGCCGCTTTCAAGCAGGAAATACTGAGATGCAATATCGCGGTAATACTCAATATCATGATCTGAATGCGAAGGATGAACTACCTCAATGCCATCTACACCGAATTCGATCATTTCAAAAAGAGAATTATTATGTCTTAAATACCTGCCGGGGTGAGCTACAAAAGATAGTCCCCCGCTCCTGTTAATGAGCGCAATTGCATCTTTTGTAGAAATGTTCGGTTTCTTTACGTAAGCGGGTTTATCATCACCGATGTATTTGCCGAATGCATCGTAATAGTTATTTACAAATCCGCATTCAATCATAGCAACTGCAATATGTGGTCTGCCCACGGAACCATTTCCTTTAACCTGTTTCATGACATCACCGATTGTGATCTCGAGTCCGAGTTCATTGAGCTTCTCAACAATTTTTTCGGCACGCCTCATTCGCTCTTTGCGGAAATTCTTTAGATAATCCAGAAGTTCGGGGTTATTATGATCTATAAAGTATGCAAGGATATGTGTTTCTTTACCGTTATGTTCAGCGCTTATTTCGCAGCCCGGAATAAGCTCAATATCATACCGCGATGCCGCTACCAATGCTTCATCAATAGCATCAACATTATCGTGATCGGTAATTGCAAGATGAGTTAAACCTGCTGATTTAGCGCTTTGGATGAGTTCTTCCGGCGTATGATAGCCATCAGAGTAATGTGTGTGAGTATGAAGATCAGCCTTAATATTAGAGTCAACGCTGCCCATGCTGTATTGACTTATGCAGAAAAAGGAATACTATAGATTTTTCAGCCCGGGGGGCGTCAATTTATACGATCGCATTCACGCAGCAAGTGCGAATATGCAAATATTCCTAATAAAGCCCGAAATGTGGAATTATGGACTAAATCCTGCGGTTTTTCTCCTAAAATGCGAAGAATTTAAATTGGTTAATTGTACCGGAGGAGGGACTTGAACCCCCGACCTGCGGATTATGATTCCGACGCTCTAACCACCTGAGCTACTCCGGCTAAAACTGATTATCTGCAAATATGCCTAAAATTTGAAAATTATTCAAGACATTAAAAATCAACAAACCAAAGTGAATTTAATAACGTTCATTTGATTATTATATTGTGTTAACTTTTTAAAGGAGCCTCATATGAAGAAATCTTTGATATTTTTCATAGCCGTTATTTTTTTTCAGCCACTTTTATTTACTCAAACACCATGGACTTATCGGGAGCAGGTTTCGGGAGTAACTACAAACTTAACTGGAGCCAGTTCGATACCGCAATATTACTATCAAAATTACGCAATGGTTTGCGGATCTGCAGGCGTAGTTTTAAAAACTACCAACGCAGGTATTAACTGGATAAATGTTAGCAGCGGAGGTATACCTGCTAATGTGGATCTTTATACAATTTGTGTTTTCAACACAGATACTGCTGTTACTGCCGGCAACACCGGAGCAGTGACTTATGTTTACCGGACTGTGAATGGCGGCCTGAACTGGAGCCAGGTATTCACACAAAGTAACGGGAAGATAAATGCAATAGCGTTAAAGAACTCTCAGCTTGCATATATGACCGGTAACCCGGTTGGCGGAAGATGGTCATTATGGAAATCAACGAATAAAGGATTAACGTGGGATTCGACCGGTATGTACATTCCCCAGGCCGGTTCAGAAACGGGATTTGCAAACTCTTTATCTGCCAGGCATAATTTTGTGGTATTTGGCACTAATAATTCCAGGATATACCGTTCAACCAATAATGGAACAAACTGGTCATTTATGATTTCACCGGAAATTAACTCTAATTCACTATGGATATATTCCGATACTTCGGGATTCCCAGCCGGTTATGCATATATTATCAGCGGCTCTAATAATTTATTCAGGTCTACAAACCTGGGTGTTAACTGGGCGCAAAGCAGCTGTCCTGATTCATCTTCATTTTTTGTGGGGTTCGCGCCGGGAATTCCCGGGGTATATGACAACACACCATATTTTATTTTTGCAGTAAGAAATAATAACAAAGTCTATTTTACTTACGGAACGAACAATTTCACTTCATACTACTCAGCGCCGGCAGGCAATTATAATCATTTATCAACAGATTACACACAATTCCTTTCGCCCAATTATTTATACGCAGTAAGGACAAATGGCGGTATTACACGGATCGATAATTTTCTTGGAGGGGGGTTGAAGCAATTATCTTCATTACTACCGGATAAATTTGAGCTCTCACAAAACTATCCTAACCCGTTTAATCCGGTTACCAATATAAGGTTTGCAGTAAAAAAATACGGCCTTGTCAGACTCATGATATATGATGTTTCCGGAAGAGAAGTATATGGAGCCGTTGATGATTTGCTGAAACCGGGTACATATGAAGTTAACTGGGACGCTTCATCACTTTCAAGCGGCATTTATTTTTACAGCATCCGGACAGAAGGGTTTACTGCAACCAGAAAAATGATACTGGTAAAGTAGCCCGGAAGTTAACATTTCTGAATTTCCGAAGGCGGGGTTTCCCCGCCTTCTTTTATTTGAAACATTCGCGCAAATTTTTCCGCAATTCCGCAGCGTGCATTCATTTACATTTATACACTGTAAGGTTATTTTTGTGTAATATAAATAATTTAATTATACACTATGTTTATTACAGCGGAAATCAAAACGGAATTCAATATCATCAATCTTCAGCACGTAAGTGCAATTGGTACATTCGATGACCCGAACGGGAAATACTTTATGATAAATTTTAAAACTACTTCAGGCAACATTTCATGGAAGTATGATACTCAAAAGCAGCGTGACGATAAGGTTGCCGAAGCGGTTTCCGCAATGAATAAATAATCACTCTTTTCAGAGTTAAGGGCAGTATTTACTGCCCTTAACACAAACAGTTACTTTACTAATAACATTTTATTTGAAAAATATGAGATCCTGCCGGATTCATCCTTTACGCTCAGTCTGGCAAAATATACTCCGCTTGAATTTTCGCCCCCGTTGAAGATAGCTTCGTATTTTCCAGCCGGAATATTCTCTTTGATAAAGATATTTTCAATCAGCTTTCCGCTCATATCATAAATACTTAATACAACACTGGAACGAACATCGAGTTCAAATTCAATTTTAGTTTCCGGATTAAAAGGATTTGGGTAATTCTGAAGTAACCTTAATTTTGAAGGAATACTATTATTATTAATCCCAGTAACTGGATACGAAACTCCGGATATTTTTCTGAATACTAATGATGCCCTTGAAACCGGGGCAATATCCATAAAAGCCGCACTACCCGGCTGTGGATCTTTTTGATATACCATATAAACTGTCTTTCCTGTCAAACCGCCGAAATCAGGAGTTTTTGGTGAAATACTGACATATCTTTCATCAAATGAACCCGGACCTGAGTTTGTTATTTTAACAGGTTCACTGAACTGAAGCGTACCAGTAAGTGTAGTACTTAAATAAATATGACATTTGTTAAATCCGTTAAGGATGTCATTTTGATATGCGACACTGTATGCTACATAAAGGACTGTTCCATCACTTGACAAAGATAAACTTGGATGATCTATTGTACATATCCCTGTCTGCGGACTGATAAGTTCTGAAGCCGCTTCAGGAATAGCATTCAATCCGGAATGCTGGGCAACCAAAACCGGGGTAGCTCCATTTTTAGAGACCCACAATCTTGCTGAAGAAAACTCATCGAGTGTATTCTGCGTATTAAAAGCGACATAATAATTTCCTCCGGAATCGTAGATTGCGTCCAGACCATAATATGGAACGGCAATTTCACCCAAAAGAACTTGTGGAGTATAAAACTCCTGCATCGGAAACGACCAGTTTATCCCATTATTTGTAGTAAACGATATAAACATCCTGTTATAGCCATTTCCGCCAATATCACTCAAAAGATCAAGCAGGAACAAACCTTTGCCACCGGGTCCTGTGGCATAGGTCCATCTCATAAAACTGTGGTCCACTCCATCAACTCTGAACTTTGTAGTATGATTAAAAGAAGTAACATTAAAAACTGAAACTATTCCGGTATCTGTAGCAAGTGAATTATGGTATGTACTTCCTGCAACCATAATTGTTCCATTTGATAGAACCGAACTGCCCGGCCATGCAATATTGTAAGGTGTAGTATATTGAGCAAAGGTACCGGCCAATGGAGCAACATCAATATGTAATGATCCGCGTGTAATCCCGAATACCAGATGGTGATTTGAGATCACTGCTTCTCCTGTGCCTAATACTGTCATAGAGGGGAAACCACTTCGAAGACCAAAAGGCACTTGTCCCGTGTATTCCCAAGTAGTTCCTTCATTGGTACTGTAGCAATACACTGTCCTTCTGGAATTGCTTAAATCAAGTGAATCAGTAGATACGGTATATATTGCACTTAAATTATCCGGTGAATACCTGAATATATAGTGTTTACACTCACCGTTGGTTTGATAATCATAAAATCCGCTTGCACCCGTTACAGCAATTTCCGGTCCAATTACATAATCTCCGGCTATTTTTTCACCTTCAAGCTCCAAGGCTCTCTGATGATATTCATTACTTGCCAGACTTATTACAGAATTATCTCCGTTGCGGGGGTGGTACCCGGGTGAATATTTTGTAACCTGGGATTGGATATAATAGAATTGTGAAAACACAAAAAAGAAAATTATGAAAAAGTATTTAAGATTCATTTTTTTCTCCTATAAATTAGGGATTAATATACAAATATAATACAATAACTGTGTTTTAAATAACATAAAACAGTTAACTATAATATTATAAGTATATTTCAGTGCAATTACTTTGTAAAGAATTCGTAAAATTAAGATGGTTGATGGTCAACTTCTTCTGCAGGTGCAGAGTATGTCAAACAAAACCAACCACGTGAAAATGGCAAATAAAGTTCAATGAGAAATACAGCGCAGGGGAAGAAGTCTTTAAACTATTTTTACGATTTTAAATGACTTTTTATTTCTTTCCTTATAATACAATCTTGTCTTGCACCTGTAGCCTGTAGTTTCAGGAAATAATGCCTTCAGAGATTCAGGAAATTTTTTGTTTATCTCAGCTGGTGTATCTGAAAACTCAAAATGTTCTTCAAAAGCTTTTGATGAGCCCATTTCTTTATCTATGAATCCTTTTTCTGCCAAATACATAGCAGTTTCATCTAGAAGTTTTTCATTTCCATTCCATACCAGCTTTGCACCCATCTTTATTTCCTCATCATAAAACTTCTTGCCGGTAAAATGCGACATGAATTCATCTAAACTGCATGATATGAGCTTATATATAGTAAGCAGCTCATAAAATTCCCTGCATTGGCGTTTAAAACAATACCAGTAAATTTTTTTATTCATAACTTACAAACTTTGACAACTTAAACTGGTTGTAGGTCAATTTAAATCATTTTTTGCCTTTTGCTTATTTACTTTTGCCTTCTACAGCTTCTTTATCAGCTTTTTCATGTCATCGGGCAGGTCGCTTTCGAATCTGATTGGTTTATTTGTGATTGGGTGAGTGAAGCCAAGCACCTTGGCGTGCAACGCCTGGCGGGGCATCAATTCAAGCAGATTGTTGATGCGGTGCTTTAAGTTTGAGCTGAGCTGAATACCATGCGGTTCTGTGCCGCCATAATCAACATCGCCAAATACGGGGTGACCCATCGCGCTCATATGCACTCTTATCTGGTGTGTGCGCCCGGTATGCAAACGCAGACTCACAAGTGATGTAAAATCAAATTCCTTAATCACTTCATAATCAGTGATGGCATTCTTACCGTTTTCTATCACTGCGAATTTTTTGCGGTCTTTCGGGTTTCTACCAAGCGGCTTTTCAATCCTCCCCTTCTTGGTTTTAAAATGACCCCACACAATCGCGTGATACTCGCGCTCAATATCATGTCTGCTGAAGAGTTTTGAAAGCTTACGCTGGGTATCTTCATCCTTTGCAACAACCATGATGCCCGAGGTATGTTTATCCAGCCGGTGAACAATGCCCGCGCGCTCATCGCCGCCTTCATCTTCATCGCCGTTTAAGCGCGGCAGCTTCGCTGCGGAATCACCCATGTAATACATCAGCGCGTTCACCAGCGTACCTGAATAATTCTTATACGCCGGGTGTGTTACCATTCCCGCCGGTTTATTAACTATCATCAGGTAATTATCCTCGTACAAAATATCCAAAGGGATATTCTCAGGCTTTACATCTTCTTTATCTGGTAAATACGGCAGGGTAATTTCTATGAGGTCATTTGGCTGCACTACGTAATTGGCTTTTATCTTTTTGCCGTTCACTTCAACGCAGCCGTCGGTCATTGCATTTTTTATCTTTGTACGGGAAGAATTTTCAATGTGATTTACAAGATACTTATCAATTCTTATTTTCGATTGGCCCGCCGGGACCTGTACCAGCATTTTCCGTTGTATCTTCAATTTGGATACTCTCGCTTAAAGAATTGTTAAAATTATTTATTGATGTATTGTTAAGCTCCTCACCGCTTTGTATTGAATTCTCCTCAAGCACAATTTTATCGGGCTCTATGGGATACTCGCCATCAACAGGCGGTGATACCTGCGTGCCATCTCCGTCTCCGGTTACGGGAACAGGTTCATTGGTCTTGAATATTCTGTTATGGAAGATGAGGATGATCAGAAATCCCGCAGAAACAGACGCATCGGCAATGTTCCATATCGGCCACGTGGTATACGTTCGCCCAAGTATCGTGAAATCCCAGAACTCAACCTGCATGAAATCAACAACCTTGCCGTTAAACAGCGGCGCATAGTTATATATCACGCCGTAAAATGTTCTGTCAATTAAATTACCAATTGCACCGGCTAAAATGAGCGCAAGCGAAAGGCGGATCAATATGCCGTCTTTCCTGTGCTTATATATATAGAAGAAAATGAAAAGCGATGCTACTATGGTGAATAACGTAAGGAACATCTTGGGTCCCACATCAATGCCGAAGGCCATTCCCGGATTTTCTATGAAGGTAATTTTTACGATATCGCCTATCAGCGGTTTTGATGAACCGTAGGGCATACCTTTTAAGTTGATTCCAAGTGACTCTATCTTTAGCCCTTTGACCATCAGTTTGGTAACCTGGTCAGCAATTACAACAAGCAGCGTTATGAATAATACTTTCAAAAATTTTCCTTTTTCACTTTTAATGTCACCTGAACATGCTCCAGGATCTGTTTATGATACACGGTATCAGCTCAACTCGATAGCGTCTGCTTGCAGTTGATGCAGTGCGAAGTGATCGGCACGGCTTCAAGCCTTGCCTTGCTTATGGATTTACCGCATGATATGCAAAGACCGTAGGTCTTTTTGGCAATCCTTTCAAGCGCGTTTTCACGGTAGAACAAATGCTTCTCATCGCGCTGTATGAACATGTACGCCTTTTCGCGCTCCATTTCGTCCGAGCCCTGCTCAGCCATATGCATGCTGAAAGTCGAGTTATCACCAACGTAATCGCCGGTGTTCTCATCGATCAATGATTCCCTCAGCCTACTGGCGTTTTCAAGTATTTCGTTCTTCTGTTCTACAATAAGCTCGGTAAAGAACTTGAGATCTTTATCGGTCAGGTAGGTTTTGCCAAGCGGTTTTCCGTTCATTCCATTTGTCATTTTATGGTCGTTCTTGTTCACTGATACTTTACTAACAGTTTTTTTCGTGTTAGCAGTTCCTTTTCTTTCGGCTGCGGATCCCTTCACACGGCTTTTTGCCGCAGGCTTAACAACCTTTTTCTTTGTAACTTTTGCCTTGGCTGTTTTTTTCTTACCGCCTGTAGTTTTTGCCGCGGTTTTCTTTTTTGGTTTTGTATTGCTGCCCGCCATATTATGATTCCTTATTGTGTTTTTTTACTGCTTCTTCCGCGTTGCCCCCGGAATTTTATGAATTATT
>JAUQWQ010000106.1 GCA_030835085.1 Ignavibacteria bacterium | reverse complement strand
AGTTCCATTTAACAGGGATAACATAAATGCAGAATATTTCAAGCATATTGGCCTTTATGTTTACAGAAAAGATTACCTGATGAAGCTTATAGGGATGAAACCATCAAAACTTGAGCTGACTGAGAAGCTGGAACAGCTCCGAATACTTGAATCAGGCGAAAATATCAGGGTTATTAAAACAAAAACAGATTCGCATTCAGTAGATACACCGGCTGATCTGAAGAAAATCAGAAAATTAATCAGGGATAATTAAATTGTCAGATTGTGTTTTTTGTAAAATAGTTTCAGGCGAGTTTACATCCAGTAAGGTATATGAAGATGATTCAATACTTGCTTTTATGGATATACAGCCTGTAAACGAAGGTCATATATTGATAATTCCTAAAAAACATGTTGAATTAATTGCTGATCTTGACAATGAAACATCAGCTAAGATGTTTGTTATTGCAGGAAAGATTAATAAAGCACTTAGAAAATCTGATCTTAAACTTGAAGGAATAAATTATTTTCTAGCAGATGGCGAAACAGCGGGACAGGAAGTTTTCCATACGCATTTACATATTTATCCAAGATTCGTGGGTGACGGTTTTGGAATGGTATATAATGAAAATTACAGGAAAGTTTTGCCTAAAAGAGCCGAACTAGATTTGATAGCGGAAAAGGTAAGAATCTTATTATAATGTTTTGCATAAAATCTTAACTCCATATACTGGCTGTGATGTATTTATATTGAATGAAAATAATGAATTACTTCTGGTACAAAGGACTGATAATAATTTATGGGCGTTGCCCGGCGGTTACCAGGAATTGGGCGAAACTCCGAAAGAATGTGCCGTAAGGGAATGCCTGGAAGAAACCGGATTTAATGTTGAGATACTCGATTTAATTGGAGTATTCAGCTCTATAAAATATGAATTAAAGAATTATCCATTGAAAGATATTGAGATATGTCATTTATTCTTTTTGGGAAGAGTAACAGGCGGCAAAGAAACAACATCAATTGAATCAAAAAACATAAAATGGTTTCCCAAAAACGCATTGCCTAAACTATCAGATGGTCACGATATCAGGATCAATTATGGATGGGAATATATTGAGCAAAACAAAAAAGCATACTTTGAATAATTTTTAAAACTATAAATAACTTGAAAAACGTAAAATACATTTTTTTAACCGGCGGCGTTGTTTCTTCATTGGGCAAGGGTATTGCCGCTTCATCGCTGGGTTTGCTGCTTAAATCAAGGGGTTTGCGGGTAACAATACAGAAGTTTGACCCTTATATTAATGTTGACCCTGGTACAATGAGTCCATACCAGCACGGCGAAGTATTTGTTACAGAAGATGGCGCAGAGTCAGATCTGGATCTGGGGCACTACGAGCGCTTCATGGATATGGATATGTCCAAAGAAAACAATACTACTACCGGACAGGTCTATTATGAGGTAATTTCCCGCGAAAGACGGGGAGACTACCTCGGCGCAACAGTACAGGTAGTGCCGCATATCACTGATGAAATCAAGCGCCGCATGATGAAGCTGGGCGATTCAAAGAAATTTGATGTGATCATTACCGAGATCGGCGGCACGGTTGGTGATATTGAATCACTGCCATTCCTTGAGGCAATGAGACAGCTAATGCTGAAGGTGGGCAGGGAAAATTCGCTTTCAATTCACTTAACATATGTACCTTTCATTGAAGCCGCTGGTGAAATCAAGACCAAGCCAACACAGCACAGCGTAAAAACACTGCTGGAAATTGGTATACAGCCTGATATACTTGTAATAAGAAGCCATATGGGTGTATCACAGGAAATCAAAGAGAAAATCGCGCTCTTCTGCAACGTGCAGACTAATTGCGTTGTATCAGCAAAGGATGTTTCTACGATTTACCAGGTACCATTAGAGCTTTTACGGGAAGGACTTGATGATATTGTTGTAGATAAGCTGCACATTAAGAACGGCAAGACAAATATATCCAAATGGAAAAGACTTGTAAGCAGGATAAACAATCCGAAAAATACTGTAACGGTTGGGATCTGCGGAAAGTACAATATGGTTCCGGATGCGTATAAGAGCATACTTGAATCATTTGTACATGCCGGGGCTGAAAACGAAGTTAAAGTGAATATTAAATGGATATCCGCTCAGGACCTGGAAAAAGATAAAAACACTGCTAAGTATATGGCCGGGATTGACGGCCTGCTTGTGCCGTACGGATTTGGTGAACGCGGTACTGAAGGTAAAATTCGTGCAATAAAATACGTGCGTGAGAATAAAATTCCGTTCTTTGGAATATGCTTCGGTATGCAGCTTGCGGTTGTTGAGTTCGCCCGCAATGTGCTGAAGCTTAAAGATGCGAACAGTGCTGAAATAAAAGAAACCCGCAATAACGTAATTGACCTGATGGAAGAACAAAAAGGTATCACAGAAAAAGGCGGCACAATGAGGCTTGGTTCTTATGCATGCACAGTTAAACGCGGAACCAAAACATACGCTACTTATAAAGCGATAAATATTCACGAGCGCCACCGCCACAGGTATGAGTTCAATAACCGGTTCAGAGAGCAGTTTGAAGATGCAGGTATGATATTTTCGGGAATTAACCCTGATAAAGATCTGGTTGAGATAATAGAAATACCAAATCATCCGTGGTTCATTGCCTGCCAGTTCCACCCGGAATTGAAATCAAGAGCCACCAAGGCTCACCCTTTATTCAGGGAGTTTGTTAATGCGTGCAAGAAAAGTAAACGGTCGAAGAAGTAATTTGCGGGTCAGATTAAAATTCGGAACTGCATGATTTGATTGATAATAGTGTAAACAAAAAGCCCGGCAATTGAGCCGGGCTTTTTTAATCTCTGTATTGGGATCTAGATTTAGTTCAATTCCATCCCCAGCAATTCATTGATATGATACACTTCATCACTATCATCAAAATCCAAACTGATACCTCCTGATATATGATAAGACTTTCTTTGTGAAATGCTGAGTTTTTTTATCTCAGGAAACTTGTTTACAGGTATAGAAAGAATTCTGCCGCCATGCAGGTGTATCCGCATAGTATCTTTATCAAAATCCACTTTTATCATTCTTAAGACAGGTTGTTCTTTTTTAACGTGAATTTTTCTAACCGACGATAATTGATTTGACTTTTTTACCAGCATGAAATGCTTTTAACTGAATTTTAATTATATCGATATTTGAAGTTACCAGCTTTTTTATTTCGGTAACTTCAGCTTTACTAAAACCATGATTATTTGCTAACTCAATTTCCGGCTGAATCCAGAACTTACACAACCGGTTAATTCTTCCTTTTTTATCCCTAATGTGTATGTGTTTTCTTTTTTCATTAATATCACCTGAAAAAACAAATATCACATATTTTGAAAAAACTAAGAGTTTGCCCAAACTACATACTTGATTTCTTTACATCCTGGCCATCGCCTTCATATTTAGACGGACATTTTGTAAGTACTTCGGTCGCATGGAAACTTCCGTCTTTTATCTTACCCTTTGCAACAACGCTTTCAGCCATTTTGAAATTATTGGGCTCGGCGCCGTCCAATATCACTTTCATTTCCACATTACTTTCATCTTTCATGTAGAAAGTGAATTTATTGGTTGTTGCGTCAAACTTGGCGTCTTTTTCTTTTACCCATGTACCTTTAACCTGGGTTTTTTTGTGTGTTTCTGATGCATGCTGAAAATTTGCATACTCTACCTTTGTATCTACAAAAGCAAAAAAACCAACCACAATGAAGACTACAATAATGATGGCGCCTATTACATAGCGTTTGTTCATGATATTACTCCTTTTCGATTTTTTTTAATTTCTTATCTATTGAAAGCATATAAAGGAAGACCCCGAGCCAAAGCAGCAGAGTAACTCCAAGTACAATGAAATTCTGGTTCTGTCCTAAAAAATCCATCAGCGGCTCTCCTTTAAATTCAATTTAGCAATTCTGATCCTTAAATTCAGCATCCAGGCATACAATCCGGTAAATCCTGCAAGTGAGCTAAGGAAAACTATAAGCATGGCTGTATCCATTTTTACCTTACCTGTTGAGTTAACAATCGGGTCAGGGTGAAGTGAATCAACAATACGGGGGAAAATAAAAATAAAGAAAGGAACCGTTATTCCCGCAAGTATTGAGTAAACTGATGAGAGCTTTGCTCTCTGTTCTTCTGATTCAATTGCGCTTCTTAGCGCAAAGTACGCACCGTATACCAGTATAAGTACAAATATCGATGTTTGTCTCGGGTCCCAGTTCCAGAATGCGCCCCACTCGAACTTAGCCCATATTGCCCCGGTAACAGTTGCAAGTACTGCGAAAATGAGCCCAAGTGCTGCAGATGAAGCAGCTTTATAATCATATAATATATCACGCTTGCGTATATATTGCGCGCCATAAACCAGTGCCATTACAAATGCAACCGTACTGACCCAAGCTGTAGGCACGTGAAAGTAAAGTATCCTTGCACGCTCACCCATATTGCCAACTGCGGGTATAGGCGCAGCTATAGCAAAGCAAATTACTGCTGCAAGCCAGATAAATAAACCGTATTTTAAAAATTTATCCATAATTTAGTTTTCAGAAACTTTAACCGAGATTTTCGACAGTATCTTCATCATCAAGGAATTCAACACCCCTTACACGCTTTACATCGCGTCTTTGTTCTACATTTTTCCTTATGTTATTCATAAGCTCTCCGGGTCTGGGAACTGCTTTCAGCAGGAAGTTCATTGATGTCTTATCAGATGTTGTCAATGCAACATTACCAAGCTTAAAAAGTCTCTGCCAGAATGGTTCATACATATCAACATCCCTTACCCTGTATAATTCCAATGCCTCGGTCTTTTTGGAAAAAATGCCGGTAGTGTAAAATATACGTTCTGTGGTTACTTTATACCTGTGATTTCTTACTATAAGCCATTTAATAAAAATATATATCAGCGGTATAATAACAAGAACCAGAGCTAACGGGAAAAATAATATGCTTAACGCTATGATTATTATTGATACTATTCCCATGGAAATGAATATTCCGAAGTTAAGTACCTGAGACTGAGAGCCTTCCCATACTATTTGTTCCTGTGTTTCACTCATAAATCAACATTTATTCAGTAAATTTCACAATTTATTACTGTAAAAATAGTGATTAATAGTATTATATAAAATAATATTTGTCATACTTTTTTGTGACGAATGTCATTAAACGGAAAATCTAAACAATACTATACTAATTCAATTGTAAAAGTGCTAATTATTTAAGAATTTACGTTAATGAGAATAGCATTTTTATCACCATTTTACCCGTTTAGAGGGGGAATTGCCCAGTTTGGCGATTCGCTTTACCTTGCGCTTGCCGCCGGAAATGAGGTTAAAGCATTTTCATTTACCCGTCAGTACCCGGGTATATTGTTTCCGGGCAAGACCCAGTTTGTCTCTGAAAACGACCTGAACCGCAATATTCCAATTATGCGTGTGCTGGATAGCATAAACCCCTTTACATGGAATAAAACAGCAAAAGAGATAATAAAATTCAACCCTGATATCGTGTTAATCAGTTATTGGATGCCGTTTTTCGCTCCGGCTTTTGGAAAGATAGCAGGATTGTTAAAGAGTAAAGGCATCAAAATAATCGGACTGATGCACAATGTAATTGCACATGAAAAACGGTTTGGTGATGAAGCGTTAACAAAATACTTCTTCAATAGATGTGACGGGTTTGTACTGCTAAACAGGTCATCTGAAAAAGACCTGCTTGAATTGAAACCGGATGCAAAATACATTATTCACTCTCACCCGCTTTACGATCATTACGGAGATAAAATTGAACAAACTGAAGCAAAGAAAAAACTTGATATTCCCTTAAACAAAAAAGTAATTTTGTTTTTTGGATTTATCAGGGATTACAAAGGGCTTGACCTGCTTATCGATTCAATGAAGAACTTAAGCGATGATTATATGCTGCTGATCGCAGGCGAGGTTTACGGTGACTTTAAAAAATACAAAGAACAAATAGATAGCGCAGGAATTAGAGAAAAGATAAGTCTGCATATAAGATATATACCTGAAACAGAGATACCGCTTTTCTTTTCAGCGGCAGATGTTTGTGTACTCCCCTACCGCACTGCCACGCAAAGCGGAATTGTCGGAATATCATATCATTTTGACCTGCCCGTAATTGTTACAAATGTTGGCGGACTTGCAGAAATGGTTGATGTAAATAAGACCGGTTTGATTATTGATGAACCAAATTCATTACTAATTAATGAAGCATTAAAAAAGTACTTTTCAGAGAACCTTAAAGAAAAGTTCATGCCGTTTATTGCAGAGTATAAATCTCAGCATTCCTGGCAGAAACTGGCAGGTGAAGTAATTAAGCTTGAAGTGAATAGCTAATTAAGTACTCGAAACAAAATTCGATACACTTTATATACAAAAATTAATATTTTCAGCATTTTTCATTTGTTTTTCTGATTTTTCTTATTATGTTTCGATAGTTTAAAATTGTTTTAAGCGGAGGTAATTTCGGGTTAACTTATTACTCTTTTTGTTTTTCATTAAATTCATGAAAAGGAGCCTGTATGTTAACCCGTATTTTATTGGCGATATTTATAACTATAATTCCCGTTACAGCTATTTCACAGCACACAGAACCGGATTTACAGGATTCAAAGCAGGGCGTTTGGAGTATTTCATATAATGCCGGCTTTGCTATGGATTATGATAACTCAACAGGTCATAAAATTTCATTTGAAGTTGGATATTCTGAAGGTGACTCAAAGGCATTTTTGTTCAATATTTCTTCAGCCAAACTTTTTAGGAACCGTGACCATTATTTGTCAATTTACGAATGTACTGTTGGACCAAGATTTTACATACTGGAAAACGAGCTGGTGTATTTGGAAGGCAATATAGGTGCACAGATAAATTCACAAAGCCGCAGATATTATGATTGGTATCCGGTGTCTGATGAGAATTACTATTCATCAAAGTCGCGGGCTGCTTTCTGTTTAGCCGCTGGCTTTGGTACAAGGGTAATGATCTCTCCTAACAATGCCCTCATGCTCCGGGTTAAATACAATACCACAATGCCCTCAACAGAAGGATATACATATATTAACGCTCTCTTTGGCCTGGAATTTAATACCGTTAAAAATAATACACCGAATAAGATCGGAAACCGGAAGATCACTTTTTCTGTTGGCGGCGGGATAAATTCACCCACCGATATGAATGCCAGAAGAAACAACGGTGATGGCACACTTATGATAGAAGGTGCTGTACCAACCAACTTTAACGGTGAAATTTATGGTGAGGCTTCATATAACAGGATCAAAACTAAAAGTGGCAGGATACTCAATCATTTTATATCGCTCAATATCGGTCCCAGGTTTTTCATAAACAGGGGACTTTTGAATGCATTTCTGGAATTCGGAGGGGGAATGTATATCCTTGCAGATAGTGATGATGATAAGAGTGTACCTCTTCACCCCGGTCTGAGCATAGGTACAGGTTTCACCACTGATATATCCGGGTTCATTGGGTTGTTTGCAAAGGGTAAAATTCACTTTATATTTACAGATAATCGTGCATTCCCGCCTTACAGCACACTGACCGGCGGCATGAGATTTAATTTGTAATACTATATATCACCTATAATATTTAATATTACAAAATTCGCTCAGAACAAATAGAACAAACAAACAAAAATAGCGCGCTTTTCCCTATTCTGCTCGTAAATTTTATGGGCACACTGGGCTTCAGTATCGTTATGCCGTTTTTGGTATTTCTTGTTACGCAGTTTGGTGGCAATGCTATCATATACGGAATAATCGGAGCGGTTTATCCGTTCTTCCAGCTCTTTGGTGCGCCAATACTCGGCAAGTGGTCAGATATCTATGGGAGAAAGAAAATTCTCTTCTTGAGCCAGGCAGGTACTGTTGCAGGCTGGCTGATATTTCTTGCTTCTGCCATTGTACCGTTAACTGTATTGTTTTCTTTTGATACAACACTGCTCGGAGTGTTTTCAATCACAATTCCGCTCATTTTTGTGTTTGCTGCAAGGGCTATTGACGGGCTGACAGGCGGCAATATATCTGTTGCGAATGCATACCTTGCTGATATTACTGACGAAAAGAACAGGAACAGGAACTTTGGTAAAATGTCAGTTTCTTCAAATCTTGGTTTTATTGCAGGTCCCGCAATTGCAGGCTTACTGGGCTCAACCTCATACGGGTACGTGGTACCTATAGTTGCCGCGCTTACACTCTCAGGCATAACACTTGCATTGATTCAGTTCTACCTGCCTGATACAGGCGTAAAGCAGTACACTGAAAAACCCGATGATATTAAAAAAGTACTGGGTTTTGAAAACAAGGAATGCTTTAAGATTGAAGGCGAAAAAAATATTACAAAAGCAAAAATACTTGATATACCCAATATTAAATTTATTTTTGTGATCTATTTCCTGATATTCCTGGCTTTTAATTTCTATTACACTTCATTCCCCGTTCACGCAATAGAAAAGCTTGGGTGGACAGTTGGTGAAATGGGAATTTACTTTTCTGTATTAAGCGTATTGATGGTGTTAGTCCAGGGTCCGCTGCTCAGCAGGCTGGCAAAAAAAGTATCAGAAAGCGTTTTGATAATTACAGGCAATCTTTTGCTTGTAGTTACTTTTTTACTTCTTCTATCCGGTAATACTATATTAGTATTTTCTTCTGCCGTGTTTTTTGCAGCAGGTAACGGTATTATGTGGCCATCGGTGCTATCAGTGCTATCAAAAGCGGCGGGTAAAAAATTCCAGGGCGCAGTACAGGGATATGCCAGCAGCCTTGGAAGCCTGGCAAGCATAATAGGACTGGTACTTGGCGGAATTATTTATTCAAATTTAGGCTCATTTACATTTGTAATTTCTGCATCAGTAATTTTCCTGGTAGCGGTATTATCATTTAGATTTCCAACTGTATTAAAAGAGTGCCCGGTAAGTATACCGGATCTGAAAACCAATTAAACTGTAACTATGAATATCAGAAAATATCTTTTTCAGGTTATCCTGTTTTGTAATTTTACACTGGTTATTTTTTCGCAGGATAGTAATATAGTTATAGCCGAAGGCAGCGAAGCGATAATTTGCGGACATATTGTAATTATTGATGCACTTTGGTTTTATGACGGAACGATAAAAGCGGATATTTCAATCCTCGAAAAACAAAACTCAAAACCCATAACAGGCGGATATAAAAAAGGCGATGAGATAACAATATCAAGCGAACCCGGATGTACTTATTATGTTTATTCCATTATTAAATCAGGCGGTTTAAAAAGTAAAGGTGAAGTTATGCTATCCAAATCACCTCCTGTTAGCAGTATTGATGTAAAAAAAGATATTATCACGCAGGAGGAGCACAGTTCTTATGAAATCGGCAAATATGACTGGTATGTTGAATCAATAAGAAATGAAGGCAGGAAAACAATTGCTAACATTACAATTACTGAGAATACTGCATTAATTGAGAATCTGGTTCTTTCTATTGGGGATCTTGTGTGGCTGGGTGATAAGTTGTATAAAGTCGAAGTAATACAAGACCGCTCAAAGTTTATAAAAACCGACCCTGAAAAAATTTATGAACCTCTGCCTGGGAAAATTGAATTCAAAGCGGTAACGGAATATTTACCTGAAAAGTAAACGCTATTCATTAATAATCCTAATTATGAAAACTATAAATTTAACAGTAACATTGATAATATTTGCACTTACAGTTAATACATACTCTCAGTTCTTATCGGGATTTGGTCTGAAAGGAGGCGCGACTTTTTCAAACCAGAGTTATGAGTATAAACAATTTGACTATAAGCCCGAAACAAAATATATATTAGGCTTTAATGGCAGCCTGTTTGCGGAGTTTCTGAATAACAGGAATTTTAATATAGTTTTAGAAAGCGGCTATGAACAAAGAGGTTATACTTATGTTAGCAAACCGTATGATGAATTCGGGAACCCGTTACCGGATATGGATATTTATGAAAGAACAAATTACTTTACAACAGGAATGATGTTAAAGTTAAAAATGCCGGCAAAAAAGGTCAGCCCTTACTTATTAATTGGACCAAAACTCGATATTTTATTAAGTTATTCTGTGAAACCGGAAGATGAAAACACAACTCTGATTGGATTTGACGAACCACTTAAACAATTCAAAAAAGAGAATTATTCACTGAATTTAGGTGCAGGTATTGAATTCAATCAGCTTTTCCCATTTAAAACTTTCATTGAAATAAACTACTCCCCTCCAGTAAATTCATCATATAACGGACCCGGTTTAATTGTCAAGGAACATTATTTCAATATTAAAGCAGGAATTAATTTCATTAAAGAAAAACCACGAATGAAAAAAAGATAATTATGATAGATCTTCTTAAAAAATATGCCACGTATAACTTATGGGCAAATGAAAGGATCATAAATATACTTAATTCACTGCCTGAAGATTTACTTTGCAAAGAACTTAAAAGCAGTTTCAGGTCAATTTCACGTACAGTCCTGCATATGTATGACGCAGAAACTATCTGGCTTAAAAGACTTGAAGGACAGTCACTTAACAACTGGCCTTCTGAAAATTTCAACGGCACATCTTTTGAAGCATTACCGCTGCTTGAAAATGCTTCAAAAAGTATCCGGGATTATGTGAATAATATCTTCGTTAAGAGAATTTATGATGAATGTACATTTAAAAGTTTTGCAGGCACTGAATTTACCATTAAAGTTCACGATATCATTCAGCATTGCATGAATCACTCAACATTCCACCGCGGACAGATAGTAACCATGCTGAGAGAACTTGATATTACTGAGCTTCCTTCAACCGACTACATTGCTTACATAAGGACGTATGAAAGACAAAATTAACATATTCTGGTTTCGCAGGGACCTCAGACTTGAAAATAATACGGGTCTATATCACGCTCTAAAAGCCGGATTACCTGTATTACCCATATTTATTTTTGATACGGAAATTCTGGATAAACTAGAGAATAAACTTGATGCGAGAGTTGAATTCATTCATAATGCGCTTACAGAAATTGATACTGAACTTAAGAAATATAATTCCTCTATGTTGACTTTAGCCGGCAAGCCGGCAGATATATTGATGAAGCTAACTGATGAATATGATATATCCGAAGTATTCACAAATCACGATTACGAACCCTACGCCACCAAAAGGGATGCTGAAATAGATAGTCTCCTCGGCAGCAATGGAATAAAGTTCACCACTTTTAAAGACCAGGTAATATTTGAAAAAAATGAAGTGGTAAAACCTGACGGCAAACCGTATTCTATTTACACTCCCTACAGTAAAACATGGCGTGCACAATTCAGTCCTAAAGATATCGAAGAGTTCCCATCAAAAGACCTGCAAAGTAATTTTTATAAATTTAAAGCTTCCTTACTTTCATTGGATGATATCGGCTTTAAAAAAACGGGAATGAGTTTTCCATCAAAGGAAGTACGGGAAGATATAATTAAGAATTACGGAAATACACGAGACATCCCTTCAATTGACGGCACATCACGACTTAGTGTACATTTAAGGTTCGGCACGGTGAGTCCCCGAAAGCTTGTAAAGCATGCATTAAAACTTAACGATGTATGGCTAAGTGAGCTGATATGGCGTGAGTTCTTTATGATGATACTTTTTCATTACCCGCAATCTGCACTATCATCATTTAAACCCGGGTACGACAGGATAAAATGGAGGAACAATGAGGCGGAATTTGATGCATGGTGCAGAGGTGAAACGGGTTTCCCTATAGTTGATGCGGGAATGCGTGAGCTGAATGCAACTGGCTTTATGCATAACCGTGTTAGAATGATAACTGCAAGCTTTTTGTGCAAAGACCTGTTGATCGACTGGCGCTGGGGTGAACGTTACTTCGCAGAAAAGCTTCTGGATTACGAAATGTCATCAAATGTCGGCAACTGGCAATGGGCTGCCGGTACGGGATGCGATGCTGCACCGTACTTCAGGATATTCAATCCTGCTTCACAGCAGGAAAAATTTGATCCGGAGCTGAAGTACATTAAAAAATGGGTTCCGGAATATGGAAATTTCGGGTACACTCAGCCAATTGTTGATCATAAATCTGCACGTGAACGTACTTTAAAAGCGTATAAAGATGCACTTGGAAAATCCACGTAAACCCTTGATTTAAATACTTTTTATTATTGTTATAACAGTAGTTTACGATAATAGTTAATAGTCAAGTGTTTTTTCAGAAACTTAAACTCTATAACCCTTAGTTAAGCTATTAATACAAAATATTATACCGGGAAATTTAATGGATGAAAAAATACTGTATTGGGTTCTGTTTAACGTATTTGTACTCTTAATGCTTGCATTGGATCTTGGGGTGTTTAACCGCAAGGCTCACGAAGTAAAAATTAAAGAAGCGTTAATATGGAGCGGTGTGTGGGTAGTACTTTCATTAACTTTCAATTTGGGCATTTATTATTTCTACTCTCCTCCTGAAGGATTTACAAGAGCTGATTCCGCGCTGCAGTTCCTTACCGGTTATGTAATTGAAAAATCATTAAGTGTAGATAACATTTTCGTTTTCGTTCTGCTGTTTTCATATTTCAAGGTACCTGCATTATACCAGCACAAAGTTTTATTCTGGGGAATACTGGGTGCTCTTGTAATGCGGGCTATATTCATTTTTGCGGGCGTTGCGCTGATAAATCATTTCGCATGGGTAATTTATATTTTCGGAGCCTTCCTCATATTTACCGGAATAAAGCTAGTCCTTCAGAAAGATAAAGAAATTCACCCTGAAAGGAATCCGGTGTTAAAGCTGTTTAAAAGATTTTTCAGGGTAAGTGAAGAATATGACGGAAGTAAATTCTTTACAATAAAGAATGCGAAGAAAGTTGCTACTCCATTGTTTGTTGTATTAATAATGGTTGAAACAACTGACCTCATTTTTGCAGTTGATTCAATCCCGGCAATACTTGCCGTAACACAGGACCCGTTCATAGTATACAGCTCAAATGTATTTGCAATACTCGGTTTGCGTTCTTTATACTTCGCACTTGCGGCACTTGTAAAGCTGTTCCACTATCTGCATTACGGTTTAGCGGCAATCCTGGTGCTGGTTGGAACCAAAATGATACTGAATCATTATTATACAGCCAAGATCATTTCTACTGAGCTTTCATTGATCTTGATAGTAGGTATTCTTGCGGCATCAGTAGTTGCATCACTTATGAAACCAAAGATCTCTCCGGTTTAACAGATCATATTTATCATCATAAATTAACATTCTAGCAGGAATTAGGTATTTATTTTTAATAAAATTAATCATTAATTGTATTATAAATTAACGATAATTAAATAATTTATACTTATTTATAATGGATCCTAAAATGTTAATTGTCCTGGTACCTGTTCTGGTGGTACCATGGATAGTTCTGTACTTTGTATTTATTGCATCCAATAAAAAAGTAAGATCAAATTATAAAAAGCTTTCTGAAAAATACCAGCTCAGCACAGATTTCAGTAAAAAGGTAGGTATGAAGACACACCCAACTGCCGAAGGTATTTACAGAAGCCGGAGGGTAAAAGTTGAAAGCACAATCAGGGATTCCATAGACGGCGGGAAAGTAATTCCGCATACAGTGCTTACTGTTGAATGCTCAAATTCAGAAAATTTCTTTTTTAAGCTGTATAAAAGGAATAAAAAAAATTCCCGGAAATACTCAGCAGATTCAATACTTGTTGAAGATAATGAATTTGATGATAAATTCATTATTCAGACCAACTCACCCGATAGAATTAAAAAAATGTTCGATTTTAATACAAAGTTTAAACTGGACCAGGTGAATGCTCTTGGCTTTAACGGGTTAATTGCCCTTGAAGGAAACAGGCTGTTTTATATGGAGCCTGAACTGCTGGCTAATGATGACGCTTTGATGAGGCTTGAGCTTGTTATGCATGAGTTGTGCGATATCGCTGAGATCATGAAATATAATTAAGCATTCAGCTGTATAAAAAAACTCCTTTAATCTTTAGACCAAAGGAGTTGATTTGGGGTAAAACATATATAAAAGGATGCCATGTTGTCTTAGTCTAGCCTGCTTGATATCTCCTCTATACGATATTACGAGTAAGTAGCATATGTATCACAATCTGTTAATTAACCACACTTATATTATTTCAAAAACAAATTACTTTATCAGTATCATTCTTTTTGTATCATTGAAAAGCTTATTCCCCTCAGTGCTCACAGCATTTATCCTGTAAAAATAAACCCCGGAAGCAAACCCCGAAGCATCAAACCCTGCTTCGTACGTACCGGAATTGTGCGCACTGTTTACAATTTCGCTCACTTTATTGCCAAGTATATCATATACTGAGATGTTCACATCTGCTCTTTCAGTAATACTGTACCTTATCCTGGTAACGGGGTTGAACGGATTAGGGTAATTCTGATCAAGTTCAAATCTCTCCGGTATATTGCTGCTTATGTTCCCAGTACCTACAAGTGAACCGAATGTCCCGTCAAACTTGATGTTCTGCGCGTAAATGCCGCCGCCGTCATTTCTTTTATCCTGCCAGCATAAAATACTGTTGCTGTTAGCAGGATAAATAACTGAATTCAGTCTGATCTTGGAGCTTGTTATACTTCCTGCAGTTACGATGTTTCCCGGCCATAAATATGCCCCGCTTGTCCCCATTTTTGTTGCTTTGATGATATTATTACCGCCGGCGGCTGACTGGTTAAAACAAATAATTGCAGAAGTATCTTTTGTCATTACTGTATATGCAACAACCTGGTCAGTTCCCAGGGATTGTATTGCAATTCCGTCGCTTCCCCACATCCTGGTTCCGGAAGCATTGATCTTCTGTGCGTAGAATCCAACCTGAGTCTGCCCGCCGTTGGCTTCCTGCCATGCTACAAATGTTTCTCCTGTTGCAGGCATATATGCAGCTACAGGCGCAAAATGATTATTGGATGAATTGCCCGAAACAGCTGTGCCGTTTACCGGGAATTGAATAGCCCCCGAAGAATTTTTCCTCTGAACATAACCGGTTGTCAAATTGACTGAATTCCTGTCATCATGCCAGCAGTAAACAGCACCGCTGTTTCCATCGGAAAACAAACGTGGTGTATAAAATCCCGAAACCCTGCCAAGCGAATAAACAGTATCCTGTGTTGCATTCCATACTCTGGCGCCGGTCGATGAAACTTTCTGGCTGTATATTCTGTAGTTTGATGGACTGATGAATGATCCTGTATATCCCGAAAACATTAATATTACACTTCCGTTATCGGATGGAACAATTGCCGGCCAGTCATAATTTTCAGTTGTTCCGCTTGTCCAGATAACAGGCGATGCGCCCCACTGCTTCACACCTGCTGCATTTATTTTCTGCAGGGCAAGTTTCTGCGGACCTGATCCAATTCTCCAGAAGAAAACATAATTACCGTCTGAAGTTTGCACAACCTTTGGATTGGGCTGGAATGAATTTATTGAATCCGAAAGTGTGATACCGTTGGGTCCCCACATTTGTACACCCGCAGAACTGATCATATATGCAAACGGATTTATCGTTCCGCCGCTTCTTATATCGGTAAACGTCAAAATACAATTATTATTATTATCAGCAATCATGTCCCAGTCAACCAGCGAGGAATTCTGCGGGTTATTGCTCACCAGAATTCCGTTTGCTGCGAACTGAGGAACACCGTTCACATCAAGCTTCTGGAGATAGACTGCATAACTTCCGCTACGGCTATCAAACCATGAATAATAAGTAGAGCCATCCGGGCAAAGGGCCAGTTTCTGAACTGACTGCTCTCCGGCCGGATCACTTACCAGGGTATTTACCGATACATCTGAATTCCACTGGGTTAGTAAATTAAAATTTACAAATATCAGAAGTAAAAGGGTCTTAAAAATTGCCGAACTAAATTTCATAATGAAAATAATTTATATTATAGAATAAGGAATATTTATAAAAATACTTTTACTAAGAAAATTAATCAAATAGAATATAACCGATATTTACCCACTATATTTATACATTTATTATTATTTTAGCATTTAAATACAATATTATCCAATGAAACTTACTCACTATAACCGAACACCCAAATTTATTGAAATATTCTATAGTTTTAGTGAAAATGAGCAAAAAAGCTTCATTAAATTCGCAAAAAGTCCCTATTTTAACCGCAAAAGAGACCATAAACCACTGTTAAACAAATTATTGAAATTAAAAACAGGTAATTTTAAAGATTCAGACTATAATATTAGTGAAATTCTTCAAACTTCTTTAAATATTAACAGAAGAGCATTATGGAACAGGCTTTCAGAACTGACAAAAATAGCCGAGAGTTACCTGATTGTTGCCAATACTGATAACAAAAGGCT
>JAUQWQ010000105.1 GCA_030835085.1 Ignavibacteria bacterium | reverse complement strand
CAGCCAATCAGGGAATTCTCCTTTTTTCACTTTTTCAATTTGCTCCAGAAGCAGTGATTTAACCTGTTCCAGTTTCTGTCCGTCCCTGGGGTTACCATACAGAACGTGCGCGGAATAATCTTTATTGGTAACTACAAATGAACCTGATGCGAGAACTTTCTGGTTCTGGTTCAGGTTAAGGTCAAGTAAACCTGCAGCGCTGTTTGCAAGTATCATATCTATCATTGTTACAATATCATTCTCCCTTGTATTGGCTCCGGGGAATCTGTATGACATCATCAGGTATTCTGCTTCCTGACCGAACACATCTTTTTCAATCGGTTTGGTGATCGGCTTTTCCACAGCAGGAACAAATGTCGGGACATTACCCGAAGGTTTTGAGCCCCAGTATTTATCAATAAGTTCAATTGTCTTTTCGGGATCGAGATCACCTGAAAGTACAATTGCCATATTGTTAGGAACATAATATGTATTGTAATAATTAACAACTTTCTTAATTGATGGATTCTTTAAATGATCTATTGTGCCAATAGTAGTCTGCGTTCCGTATTGATGAGTAGGGAAGAGGTTCAGAAAAAGTTCATCCCACACCTTATCGTTATCGTCATCAAGGCTGATGTTCTTTTCTTCATAAACCGCCTCAAGTTCTGTATGGAATAATCTCATTACAGGGTTGCGGAATCTTTCTGCTTCAATTTTTATCCATTTTTCAAGTGCGTTAGAAGGAATATCATTTGTATATACTGTCTGCTCTACAGAAGTATAAGCATTTGTTCCTGTTGCACCAATAATGCTCATCATTTTATCGTATTCGTTGGCAATGGCGTATGTGGCTGCAAGCCCTGAAACGCTGTCGATCTGTCTATAGATCTGTTTGCGTTTCTTCTCATCTTTTGTGCCGCGGTATTTTTCATACAGGTTTATAATTTCATCTACCAGCGGTTTTTCTTTTGAATAATCTTTCGAGCCGAATTTATCTGTTCCTTTGAAAAGCATGTGTTCAAGGTAGTGTGCAAGTCCTGTAGCATCCGCAGGATCCATTTTACTTCCCGTTTTTACGGGAATATAAGTCTGTATCCTTGGCTGGTTCTTGTAAACGGTCATATAGACCGTTAAACCATTATCAAGTTTATACATCCTTGTTTTTGTAGGGTCATTTTCTACTATTGTATATGTATAATTACCTTCGGTCACTGTTCTTACCTGTGAAGCGGAATTTTTAACAGTAAACATTGATATTACAATGATCAGAAACAGGTAAATTTTAAACTTAAAAATATCAGTCATAAATAATTAGAATTAATTTTAATTGGATACTGCCGAGGGAGCAGAGATTCTCTGTAGTTGTATATTAATACTGCAAAAATAACGATTTGAAAGCTATTAAGCTATGGTTTGCACGGGGTATTTAAAAAATAGATTTATTTGAATCTGCCCAGGATAGCATATTGATGTTAGTCACACCAATTCCATTATTTATAATGACTGTGCCGGGATTTATTATTGCACAGTTCGAAAATTCAACCCTGGCTGTATCGCAGCCGTAGACCGATTTGTGTAAAATATCATTGCTGATAGATCTTGTTTGAGCATATACAGTAATATGATAACTTCCGTTCACAATATTTGATAACCTATAATCTGCAATATACTCGTTATTAACGAACTGGATATTCAGTGTATCATTATAATCAGGAAATAAAGTTTTGGGCGGCCATCTTTCAATTTTATAAGCGCATATAAAATACCTGAAAGGAGGCTGAATGAAATTTGATTCTGCGAAACTGACCCTTCCGCTGATTGAGCTTGGCTGAGGTCCGTCTATTGTCCTGAAACTGAAAATATCGGACCAGTTACCGGTGCTCATACCGTTTGAATTGGATGCATTTACTTTCCAGAAATAGTTTGTACCTGTATTGAAAAAGAAATAAGGTGCTTGGAGCTGTGAGCCTGAAATATTAGATGAATCAAGCAGAACCGGAATAAAAGATGAATTTACTGATACCTGAACTCTGTATGTTTCGGCAGTAGGTGTATCTTCCCAGTCAAAAAATGGCAAAAATGACTGATCAACCGAATTATTTAAAGGTAAGAGTAAAACCGGAGGAGGCGGGGGAGACAAGATCACTCTGAACCTCCTTATCTGTGAATATGATGAAAAGTTTCCGCTTCCAAGATCTGCTCTTACTTTCCAATAATAATATATTCCGGTCTGTAATTTGCCCGGAGGTATATTAACTTCTGTCGTAGAAACACTGGTATCCATTATTCCGGGAGTAATGAAGTTTGCATCCGCAGAAACAAGAATGGAATAAGCTGCTGCTCCCACAAAGGTATTCCATTTTAATAATGGTATATATGAATTTACAGCACTATTGTTAGCCGGTTCCAATAATGTAACAGAGTTCTCTTCCGGATCATTATTAACCGGAGATTGTACCGATTCTTCTTTTTTGCAGCCTGTAAATAAGAGAAATATACCTAAAAATACAATTTTAATAAAATTATTTGTTCTGATCGTCAAGTTTCTGTTCCAGTTTTAATTTTTGTTCTAACTCTCTTAACTCTTTTTCTTTTTTTATAAGTTCCTGTTCTTTTATCCTTAATTCAAGTCCTTTTTTATCCATATTCTTTTCCCAATCAGCCTGGTTCCAGTAACCTATATCCTCAAAATATCCTTTAAAAAGGAAATTATGTTTTAATGCTTCCATATTTTGCGCAAAACTGAATGAACCGGTTTCAAGATTCTTAGTTGTCAAATTAGCATTATTCATTAAAGATTTCAAATTATTTGCAAATACCGTATCTGTAAGCAATGTGCCGACAATACTTTCACTGGAATTCATTTTCCTCACTATTTCACCGACATCAGCTGTAATTTTATTTATCTGTTTTGTTAATATGTCCAGATCACCTGTAACATTATCAACTGTATTTGTTACTTTTGAAAACACTACATTTAACTGACCTGAATAATTTGCAAAAGATCTGAATGTAGTATCAATGCTTCTGTACAGAGTATCGTTATTAACCAATTGCCCTAAAGTTCCCTGCCCCATATTTACTTTATTAGTGATCTCGGAAAGATCTTTAGTAAGGTCAGAGGCATTGTCGCTTGATTCTTTCAGGCTGTTTAGAATATCGGATACTTCAACGGGTTTAATCGAACCTAACATTTCACCATCCTGCACCTCGGGTCCGCCCGGTGTACCCGGAGTGATATCTATTACCTTATTGCCAACCAAACCATCTGAACCAATAGTAACTTTTGAATCCTTTTTAATAAATTTCTGAATGCCCTTCTCAAGAGTCATAGATACCAGCACTTTATTTGAGGCTTCAATATCAATCCCGTCAACTTTTCCTACAACGATACCATTTAGCCTTACAGAACCGCCTGTTTTTAGTCCGCTAACGGATTCAAATTGAGATTTTATCTTAAATGTCGGAGTAAACAGGTTATCCTTGCCTCCCAGTACAAAAATTGCTACTAAGAATAATACAAAACCGGCAATTATAAATAAACCAACCTTTAGTCTTTTCGCATTATTAGTTTCCATAAAATTATTTTATTTAATTTCTATATTTTTTTTTATCAATGGATGAAGGCTGATAGTTCGTCAATTCAGCGTTTTCATCATTTTCAACTTCTTCAAAGAATGATCTTACAAATTCATCCTTTGAATTTTCAAGTTCATCATAGGTGCCCGGCTCACTGTAAGCACCATCTTTTAATACCACTATCTTATCTGAAACGATCTTGGCGCATATCATATCATGGGTTACAACAATTGAAGTTACCTTGTATTTGCGCTGCATTCTTACAATAAGATGACTGATATCACGTGTAGTTTCAGGATCAAGTCCTGTAGTAGGCTCATCCCATAGCATAACCTCAGGATTCATTATGATAGTCCTGGCGACACCTATTCTTTTTCGCATACCCCCGGAAAGTTCAGCAGGCATTTTATCAATTGCTTTAGAAAGTCCGACATCATTTAATACTTCTTCAACTTTTTTATTTATATCCCCGGCAGAGAGATCAGTATTTCTCATTAACGGGAATTCAAGGTTCTGCCTTACAGACATAGAATCATACAACGCGCCGCTCTGGAATACAAACCCGATCTTTTTTCTCATGTACTGCAGTTCTTCATATGAAAGATCAGGTATGTTCTTTCCAAGTACCTTTACCTTGCCTGAATCAGGTTTTATGAGGCCTACAATGCACTTTAAGGTAACTGATTTTCCTGTTCCTGATTTTCCAAGTGTAACAACTGTTTCACCCCGGTTTATCTTCAGGTTTATATCAGTAAGAATTTCGGATTTTCCGAATGATTTCTTAAGATGCTCTAAATCTATTACTGTTTCAGTTTCTGACAAAACGAATTAAAATAAGTTAGAAATTTGTACTGCAAGCATATCCCAAATTATAACCATCAAGGAAGAAATCACCACGGAAGTATTTGCGGCAATTCCTACACTTTCAGTTCCTTTATCTGCATTATATCCCTTGTAACAGCCTACCAGGCCAATTGTGAATCCGAAAAAGAAAGTCTTTACAACCGGAGCAATTAATGTACTTATTGAGATCGCTTCAAAAACAGACCTGAAATACAGACCGATGGAAACATCACTGACAAAATTCAAAGCAATAAATCCGCCCAGAAGTGCAATAGTATCTGCATAAATTATCAGTAACGGAATCATGAATGTTGTAGCAATAACCCTGCTGATAACCAAGTAATTAAACGGATTACAGGCAGAAACTTCCATTGCATCGATCTGTTCTGTAACTTTCATAGAGCCAAGCTCAGCGCCTATGCTTGAACCAATTTTACCGGCGCAAATTAACCCTGAAATTACCGGACCAATTTCCAGAATGATTGAGAGCCCTATCATTGAAGGAATTAACGATGTAGCACCGAATGGCTGAAGTGTAGGAATTGCCTGGAGGGCAAGTACAAAGCCGATTATAAACCCGGTAATGCCAACTAAGCCCAGCGATTTATTTCCTATCTGGAAAAACTGTTTTGTTAGTTCATTCAGGTTATATGGCGGCTTAAATACCTCTCGGAAGAACCGTAAGGCAAAATTCCATAAGCCCCATGTTTCAAGGAGCATATTCTGAACCGATGTTGGTAAAATATCTTTTAACAAAGCTGTATTAAATTTTTAATGCATTAATATTTTCTTCTAATATCCACATCTATAAACGGATTTGCTATCCCCAGGATTATTCCAAAGGAAATATCCGTGATATCAGGTTTATCCTTTGTGATCATGAATGTATGTCTTAATTTTACATGCGGGTAAAATAACAATTTGTGATTCCGTATAGAGTAACCATAGGTCAGTTCAGGGAAGACACCCTTTCCTTTGAAGTCGGTGAAATATCCTGCTCCAATTGAAACTACACTTGTTCCCTGAAGCATATGTGAAGGCTCAATACCATTAGCCATAAGAATATCGTATTTGTATGAAAATCTTAAGTAATGCCGTATATTACCCCCAAAAACCATTGAATACTCAATTGCGGTTCTGTGCTCACCCAATTTTCCAAAGCCGATCGAAAATTCTTTTGTTAATCCTGCATATACTTTTTTATCTGTGTATTCGACCATTGGATTCAAAAGGTAAACTGCAGCCAACACCCCAATAGAGATCGGAAGCACAGAAGATGCCTTTCCTGAGATGCCGGGAAGTTTGTATTCTTTTTCTGAATTCTTTAATTTTAAATTTGTAAGAGAAAAATTTTGCTGCAGGTTAACCTGCGAAAACACCGATCCGGCTGAAAAGAGCATCAATATTGTTATAATTTTGTACATCATGCTCTTAATTTCCATTAAACTTCCGTTGTTTTATATTTTTTAGACGGGAATAATTCAGAGTATAAAAAATTGAAAACAGCTTCTTCTGCTGCAGACTTTCTGAAGTTAAGTTTCCATTATTTTTGATATCGAATTATAATAAGCATCTTTTCCGATTTCAAGAGGTATTTTTACCTCTTTATTGATAATAATGGAATTACCGCCGGTTTTCCCAATATTTTCAAACCCAATATTGTTCTTTTCACAGATCCTTTTGACAATTTCTTCATTTTTTTTGTCAAATGATATAACGGCTCTGCCATGTGATTCATTGAAAAGATGAAAATCAGGTCTATCCTTGTATTCTATATTAACAACGCAGCCTATAGGTAAGGTTCTGTTTATAAGGCATGATTCTGCGATATTTACTGCCAATCCTCCATCGGAAACATCATGAGCGGAATTGATGCTTTTTTCTTTGGCAAGCTGAACCAGTGCATTAACCAGGTTAAATTCCTTATCAAGATCAATTTCCGGTGCATCGCCCTTTACAAGGTTATATTGCTGCTGGAGGTATTCACTGCCTCCTATTGAATTACTGCAGTTTACATTGCCTATTAATGCTATAATATCACCTTCATTTCTGAAATATGATGTAACCATACATTCAATATCTTCAATGAGTCCAACCATTCCTATAGTTGGGGTAGGGTAAACGGCGTAGTCGGGTGATTCATTATAGAAACTTACATTACCTCCGGTTACAGGTGTGTTTAATTTTTTGCATGCATCGGCAATTCCCCTGATTGCTTCGCGGAACTGGTGGTATACTTCCGGTTTATAAGGATTACCGAAGTTCAGGCAGTTTGTGATAGCCAGCGGTATTGCACCTGTGCATGCTACATTCCTGGCTGATTCACATACGGCAGCCATTGCGCCTTTGTATGGATTCAGGTAAACATACCTGCCATTACAGTCAGTTTTCATCGCAAGCGCCTTTTTTGTTCCTTTAATTCTCACCACAGAAGCGTCGCCTCCGGGCATGATTACTGTGTTTGTTCTTACCTGTGTATCGTATTGTTCGTAAACCCAGTTCTTGTTAGTTATGTTAGGTGTAGAAAGCAGATTGATCAGTACTGCGTTCAGGTCTTTTGGTTCCGGCAACGCTGACTCATCAATATTCTGTACTTCTTTCAAATATGCAGGTTCTTTTGATTCACGCACATATACCGGAGCATCTCCCCCAAGTACAAGAGTATTCGCCGGAACTTCTGCCATTACTTTTCCATGGTAAGTAATTTTTACATTCGGTCCCTGTGTTACGGTTCCTATTTCAACACAATTAAGATCCCACTTATCAAATATTTTCTTTGCAGTATCTTCTTTTCCTTTTTGTATAACAACCAGCATTCTTTCCTGTGATTCAGATAGCATCAATTCGTATGCTGACATATTTTCTTCTCGAGCCGGTACAAAATCAAGATTGATATCCATACCCATTCCGTCCTTAGCGCTCATTTCGCTGGTTGAGCAGGTTATACCAGCGGCTCCCATATCCTGCATTCCAACAACAACTCCGCTTTTTATCAATTCCAGTGAAGCCTCAAGCAATAATTTTTCTGTGAACGGGTCGCCGACCTGTACTGAAGGCCGTTTTGCCTCCGATGCTTCTGATATTTCTTCCGAAGCGAAAGTAGCGCCGTGAATGCCGTCTCTTCCGGTAGATGAACCGACAATGAATACAGGATTCCCAATGCCTTTGGCAGTAGCTTTTGCAACTTCATCATGTTTTACAATACCAACTGCCATTGCATTTACTAACGGATTATCGCGGTAGCTCTCATCAAAATAAATTTCACCGCCAACTGTAGGAACGCCAAAACAATTGCCGTAATCACCGATTCCTTTTACAACATTTTTGAAAAGATACTTTGTGCGGGTTACATCGCTTTCTTTGGAGGTAATACTTCCAAATCTTAATGAATTCAGTGCAGCTATAGGTCTTGCTCCCATTGTAAAAATATCACGCAGAATGCCGCCAACACCTGTTGCTGCGCCCTGGTATGGCTCAACAGCAGAGGGATGATTGTGTGATTCAATTTTAAAGGCGACTGCGAGTCCATCGCCAATATCAACAAGTCCCGCGTTTTCTTCACCTGCGCCAACAAGCAGCCTTCCGCCCGAGCGGGGCAGTTTTTTAATTTCAAGTATTGAGTTCTTGTATGAGCAGTGCTCTGACCACATTACAGAATAAATACCAAGCTCAGTATAGCTTGGTTTTCTGCCAAGTATATCCAATATCCTGTTATATTCTTCTTCCATTAAGCCAAAAGTTTTGGCTAATTCAAAATTTACTTCGGGTTCGTTCATGTTATTTTACCAATACAATTTTCTTGGTTTCAGTTTTACCATTTATTATTTTTTCTGTGAAGTATATACCGCTTGGAAGGTTGTAACCTAAATATTCCCACCAGTCAAATCTATATGCACCGGGTGTTATCATATTCCATCTGTAAACCACTAGAGTTTCTTCATATTGATCGTTAATATTTATAACAAGTTTTGCTGAATCGTATGTATTTATCTTTATTGAATACGTAATCATACTTGGACTAAAAGGATTGGGGATATCTTTATCGCTAAATAACTTTATAGAATCGATGTTTTGTGTATAAATAGTTAATCCAACTTTTTCAGAAGAAAAAACTACTGAATCGGCCTGTGATAATATATTAAAATTAATAACTACTAAATTTATAAGAATTAAGATATTTTTCATGAACTATTTCAAGCTCCGAGCTTTAACTTTCACTACTTTACCATTACGTGAAACAACGAGATAATCATCAGTCTTTTTTCGCTCTTCAATCAATTGTTTAATAGCTTTACGAGCACCTTTCAAAACTATTTTCCCAATAGATTCGGTCTTAACTTTTGTATTCATTAATTAGTGTCCATTCCCCTATATTATAAATTTGTTTTACAGATTCGGATTTTCCTTCAGAGATCAAGGTCAGCTTTTCCAATGAGTTATTATAAATATACCATTCATTACAAATCGGAATAAATAAATTTATCAGATTATCCAAACTTCTAGTATATCTTCTTATTACAACATCATTTGGAATATTATGACCGCCTTTTTTAACTCTGTCTTCTATTCTTGCAAGTGCAAGTTCAACAGCATTCAGCCAGAAGTAGAATAAAACGATCTTATATTTTTTTGCTTTAGCTTCCTTTATAATGTTAACATAGCTCTTTGTGGTAAGAGTAGTTTCAAATGCAAATGTTGATCTTTCTGAAATAAGTTCTTTGATCCTGTTCAGCATTATTCTGCCGGCCTGAAAGGAAACTGTTTCCGGCTGAAAAGGGGAGAGCCCTGCTGCGATTGAATCAGCATTCACAAATTCCTTACAATTTAAAAATTGAGGTAAAATAACATTTGCAGCAGTTGATTTACCTGCTCCATTGCATCCCGCAATAATATATATGGTTGGCAATAATTGAAGGAAGAAATAATTCAATGAATTAACAAAGATAAAAAAAACTAATCATATAAATTATCCCAGAATTCGTTCTGATTTATCATGTTTTTGGTGAAATTTCTTCGAATTTAATCGTGAGCCAGTCCTTTCTCATAGGCGCTGCCTTATCAAGCTTTTCTTTGATTTCAGTGATATTCTTCCTTGACATTCCTAATTTCAGCTTTATTAAGTCATTTATAAAAAATAAAAACAAAAGGTAGCCCTGCTTCATTTTCGGTGTATAATTCTGATCCTTTTTTATGAAATGTTTGTAAGAGTCGATCAGATCCAAAGCAGTTTCAAATTTACCAAGTTCATATAGTGATGTCAATCTGAGATCACGAAGGTAATAGCGCTGCTGAAAAGTCTGAAAATTTATTTTCGATTCATACTCAAGGCACTTTTCAAAATCACCCCGGGTAAAGGCTAAATATGCGTTGCTGTAAATGAGCATGTTATCTTTAATTGAGTCTTCGAGCAAAATATGATATTTTTTAATGAATTCCTCAGTCCATTCATACTCTCCCAGCTGCAGCCCTATACGAAGAATATTGCTGTAAGTAGTATATCTTAAAAATTGCTCACCGGAATATTTGTAAAACTCCATCATTAGCTTTAATGCTTCAAAAAGTTCTTTGGTATACGAACTTCCGCTTTTAAGTCTTTTGTAGTAAATTGTATTTACCAGAATAGTAGAAAGAACAAATTTTTCATTGCCGGATATGAAATCATTACCTGTAATATTTGATATCAGGTTTTCAATGTCTATTATACCTGAATCGTCTTTCAGAAGTTTGTAAATTTCGTAATGCGGCTTTACAAGCAAAACATAGCGGTAATTATGTTTACTGAATGAACTGAAAAGTTTTTCGAGATCAATTGAATCAAGTATAACAGAAGTAAATTCCACATCTACCATATTATTCAGGTAAATTGCTCTCCAGAAAACATTGAATTGCTTGAACATATCCACCAGGAAAGCCGCTAACAGGTCTTCGCTTAGTTTGATCTCATGGGCAAAGATATTATTCTCCTCATTCCTCGGAAGATAGTACTGCAGGAGTGTTTTTTCAAATTCAGCTTTCCGGGAGATCTTATCCAGCTCCACCTCTCCCCGGGCAAATTCCGGCTTTCCGGTTTTTAGCAAATGTCTTTTAAAATGTTTATCAAGCCCTTTGTTATTGAAAATCTTCAGCAGTTTTCTGTTGAACTCCCCGTCATCTTTTTCTGATCCTTTGATCACAAGGAATTTTTCCGTTAGCCTGGTTAAGAGGTATATTATTGTTTTGACATTTTCATTGCTGAATCTTTTTCTTTTAAATATGAAATTGTGAATATCACGGTTCGTGATCAACTGTAAGTTTTCATGAGCCGGTGATATCAGAAATCGGAACAGGGCTGTTACATTCTTATTCTTATTAAAATATGGTGAGTTGAGAAAACTTTCCAGTTCTCTTAATTCAGTCTTATCAAGCTTTCTTAAAATCTGGAGCAGCGCACTATTGTTCATAGAATATTATAATCTTTTTGGAATATAATTATGGTAAATATAGTTAAAAAATTGATATAAATGCCGTAAATTGAAGAGAGTTTTGAATTCCTTTATAATCTTTGCAGATAAATATTCTTTGAGATTAACCCTGTTGCAGACCTATATTTGTTAAGTTTTTTAAAACAATTAAATATTAAATAATGAAAAAAATCTATTTGGCAACACTTCTTCTGGTAATTGGCTTTAGTTTATCCGGCTGCGGAAAGAAAGAAACAGAAAGACCCAATGCGAAGTTTATAGGTTCGTATATGGTAAAGGACGTTTGGGCAAGCAGTAAGCCTGAGATAGGAAGCGGCTCGCTTGAATATGAATTGACTATACAGGCAAAGGGAGATAGTTCAGTTGTTATTGATAATATTAATAAAACACTCTTCGGTATATATGGAGTGGCAAGAGGTGATACGCTTTATATAGCAAGCCAGACGGGCAGAAGTAAGGCAGGAAAAAGTTACGATGTAGGGGAGCAGTTTGGGTATTTTTCAGATGGAAAGCTGGTACTGACCTGTGACTATCACGACCTGTATTTAGGTAACTTGATTGGCTCCGTTTCTGCAACTATGATAGGCACCAGAATAACGGAATCAAAATAGCTTAACCACCTGTAATATATCCGGCATTATTGTGGAAATCTTTTTCGTAATACAAGCTTGTACCGGCAACAACAAGTATAGGTTTCATAAATATATTTATTACAGGCAGGAACAGAAGCAAAAAGGCAGTAAATCCGAATCCATAAGTCACAAGTTTTCCTTTTCTTGTGACTTTTATTTTATCAAGGAACCGCATTTTCTTTCTGGTCATAGGGTAGTCCAGGAAATCCAGGGCATTGTAGAAACTTGAAAAGACAACACCAAGAACAGTGGCTATTACAGAGCCGGCAACAGGTATCAGGTTTAATGAGAATATCAAAAGCAGTATTATCAGATAAAACGCAAGCTTCTGAACTTCACCCTTAATACTGATATATGCATCTTCCCAAAAGCCCATTTTGTGAGCCTCTTTGGTACCTGTTACGATCTCTTCAACCCTTTGAGATATCTCTTCATTAAAAGGCGCTGTAATTACATTACCAAGTATAGTAAATAATAGATAACAGAAAAACAGCAGCAGGATGAAACCTAGAATAAGCAGGGCAGTATGCAGGAATTTCAGCCAGAAACCGGCTTCTGTACCTTCAATGCCAAGCCAGCTCTCAATCGATCCGGTAAACCAGCTGTATGATAAAATAAAAACGCTCCCATAGATCAATAAATTGATTATCATGGGAGCGATGGAATATTTAATTAAAACTGAATGCGAGAAAAAGAATTTCAGACTTCTGAACGGGTATGTAAATCCGAATAGAAAATCCTTCATTTAGTTTTTCTCCGCTGCAGTTATTTTATTTTTTTGAAAAGACTTACAAGGTCAAGTTTTTCCCATGTGAATTCTTTTTCATTTCTTCCAAAGTGTCCGTATGCAGCGGTTTTCCTGTAGATTGGTCTGCGAAGTTTTAATCTTTCCATAATACCCTTTGGTGTAAGATTAACATTCTTCTTTATGAATGCGGCAATCTTGTTATCGGCAACTCTGCCTGTGCCATTAGTATCTACATATATAGAAACCGGCTGCGCAACACCAATTGCATAAGAAAGCTGTATCATACATTCTTTGGCAACCTTTGCAGCAACGATGTTCTTTGCAAGATGCCTTGCTGCGTAAGCAGCGCTTCTGTCAACCTTGCTTGGATCCTTGCCTGAAAATGCGCCGCCGCCGTGGGGAGCTTTTCCGCCATAAGTATCAACAATAATTTTTCTGCCTGTTAAGCCTGTATCACCATGGGGTCCGCCAATTTCAAACTTACCTGTAGGGTTAACGTGAATTACTGTTTTTTTATCAAGCAGTCTTGCGGGAATTACTTTCTTTATAACATTCTTCAAGACATCAGCTTTTATCTTTGCCTGTGATACGCCCGGGTCATGCTGGGTTGAAATAACCACAGTATCAACCCTTAAAGGTTTGTGGTCATCGCTGTATTCGATCGTTACCTGTGATTTTGAATCAGGTCTTAAATAGGGCATAAGTTTCAGATTGCGCTTTCTTATATCAGCAAGTCTTTTAACAAGCTTGTGAGCGTAAACTAATGCCATAGGCATGTATTCGGGAGTCTCATTGGAAGCGTAACCGAACATCATACCCTGGTCACCCGCGCCGCCTGTATCAACACCCATTGCGATATCGGGTGACTGTTTGTTAATAGCAGACATTACATTAATTGAATGGAAATCAAACCTGTAATCTCCCTTTGTGTAACCAATATCTTTTACAACGTTTCTTACAACTTTCTGAATATCAACATAATGTGTAGTTGTTATTTCGCCGCCAACAAGCACAAGTCCTGTAGCGCAGAAAGTCTCGCACGCAACGCGTGCATATTTATCGTGTGCAAGTATATCATCCAATATTGCGTCTGATATCTGGTCGCATACTTTATCCGGATGTCCTTCGCTGACTGATTCCGATGTGAAAAAATAAGACATTTTTATCTCCTGAATATATTATTAGTTAAAATATTTTTATTTACTTGATTCCAAAACTAATTCTGCAAAATCCTTAACCTTTACTTCTTCTGATTTTCCTTTTTCTTTAACGCCATCTGTTAGCATTGTCATGCAAAACGGACAAGCTGTTGAAATAACATCAGGGTTTGTTTCCAGTGCATCTTCAGTCCTTTCGATATTCACCTTTTTGCCGATCTTCTCTTCCATCCACATTCTTCCGCCGCCTGCGCCGCAGCATAAGCCGCGGTCCTTGCTGCGTTTCATTTCGGCAAGTTCACCCTTATTGGTTTTTTTGATAAGCTCACGGGGTTCTTCATAAATATCATTATACCTGCCAAGGTAGCACGAATCATGGTATGTAATTTTCTGATCAGTTTTCTTAGAATCATCAATTTCGATCTTCTTTTCAGCCACAAGTCCGTTTATGAACTCACTGTGATGTACAACTTCGTAATCGCCGCCAAATTCTTTATATTCATTGCCTATTGTCTGCAGGCAATGGGGGCAGCTGACAAGTATCTTTTTGAAATTATACTTCTTCATCGTTTCAACATTTTCCTTTATCATCATCTGCGCTAAAAACTCATTACCAAGGCGGCGGGCTGAGTCACCATTACATTTTTCCTCGGTGCCAAGCACGGCATAATTTACCTTAGCCTTATCAAGCAATGTTGCCACTGAACGTGTTACATTCTGGTATCTTGCGTCAAATGAACCTGCGCATCCAACCCAATATAATACATCAAAATCATTCTTCTCTGCTGCAACCGGAACAGTGATATCCAAACCTTCAGTCCATTTGAGTCTATCAGACTGCGGATATGCCCACGGTGCGCCGTTATTTTCCATGTTACCGAAAACTGTCATCAGCTCTTCGGGGAAGCGTGATTCACTCTGCACCAGGAAACGCCTCATATCAACAATGGGGTTCACATGTTCAATATTTACGGGACACTCCTGAACACAAGCCATACAGCTAGTACATGCCCAGAGCTCTGCATCTGTGATGTAATGTTCCGAAATCAGTTTTTTACTTTCAATTTCAGCGGGAATTTCACCTCCTGCAACAAGCAGGGGAGCCTTTTCAGAAGTACGTTCCCTGATATCCATTATTATTTTACGCGGCGAAAGCGGTTTGCCGGTTAAGTTTGCCGGGCACACCGAAGTACACCTGCCGCACTCAGTGCAGGCGTAGCCATCAAACATTTCCTTCCATGTAAGCTGTTCAATATCACCTGCTCCAAGGAATACATCTTCCTTTTCAAAATCAATTTCTTCGGTATCAAGTGTCTGCGGACCTATCTTTGAAAGATAAACATTAGGAAGTGATGTTACAATATGAAAATGTTTTGAGTAAGGCAGGTAATTCATAAATGTAAGTATTATTACAATATGCGCCCACCAGAATATATTATAGAATGTAAGTTCGTTTCCTTTAAATAAGAATACCAGGTGTGAAGCAATAAAATGAGCTTTATAGTATGATGCGTATTCCGGATGAATGAGTGATTTAGTCGCATTCACTCCGTACATAGTGAGCATAACACCCATTATCATACATAATATGAATGTTGCATCAGCATTCGTGCTTCCATCACCGGTCAGTCGTTTTGGTTTCAAGATATATCGGCGAAACAGAGCATATATAACTGAAAGTATAACAAGTAATCCAAACAGATCCTGCGAAGCAAAGAATACCTGAGAAACAGAACCGAGCATTCCCAGTGAAAAACCTGAATAAAAACCCTGTATGAATGCTTCCAAAACAGCTGTGACAAGTACTAAAAATCCCCAGAAAATCATCGCATGCATAAGCCCTGCAACAGGATCCCGGAAGATCTTAGCCTGTCCAATACCGATCCCCAAAACTTTCATAATACGTTTGCCGGCATTGCTGAAACGGTTATCGCTTCTGCCAAGCATAAGGTAAGTGCGTATTCGTAATAAATTATAAGTAAATAGAGATAGTGCAGCCAGAAAGAGTACTATAAATACAATGTTTTGTATATGCATGTGCAAAATTATTGAAAAATGAGGAAAATATAAAGGGAATAGGTAATTTATTATTGAAATTAAAAGAAAAGCCGTGAAACCATTATTCCTGAAAAATGATTGAATTGAATGTGCCCAAAATAAAGAGTATTTTTGTATTATTATGAGTGAATTTAAAGATAACGAAGATTTAGAAACCACCCCTGATTCAAAAGAAATCAAACCGGTAACTATTGATACTGAAACAGGTTCATTAGCCGAATTCAAACAAACAGAGGAAACCAAAATTGACAGCAAAAACGACCTGCCTAAGTTTTTGCCAATTGTACCTTTAAGAGATATTGTCATATTTCCGTACATGATGTATCCCATTTTAGCAGGCAGGGAATCCACCATAAGCGCAATAAATTTCGCGCTTGATAAGGATAAGTATGTCATGCTTCTTACACAGAAGGATCATAAAGCCGAAGAAGCGGAAACAAATAATCTTTATGAGTATGGTACTGTTGCGAAGATCCTACAGGTGATAAAACTGCCAAACAATCTTATAAAAGTGCTTGTTGATGGCATTGCGCAGGCAAAGGTTATTAAATTTCAGAAGAATAATTTTATAGAAGCGGATATTGAATATATATTCCCTCCGATCGAAGAATCAACCGAGCTTAATGCTCTCATAAGGCAGGCAACAAAATTATTCAATGATTACGTAACTAACCACAGGGGTGTTGCACAGGAATCATTAATGGCATATGAGAACATTAAAGAACCTGACAGGAAATTATATTATATAGCTTCCACAATTCTGGTTTCAATTCAGCGTAAACAAAAGCTGCTGGAAATATCAACACTGAAAGAACAGTATTATGAATTGATCGATATTCTTAGCTCTGAAATTGAGATATTTAAGGTTGAAAAGGATATTGAGACCAAAATAAACCAGAGCATGCAGAAGAACCAGAGAAGGTTCATTGTGCAGGAGCAGATAAGGATACTGCAGGAAGAGATGAATGACGAGGATGAAACTGATCCTGATTTCATGAAGCTCAAAGATGCAATTCAGCAATCTAAAATGCCCAAGGATGTTAAGGAAAAAGCTCTTGAGGAATTCCAGAAGCTGAAAAAAATTCCGCCGATGTCTCCTGAAGCAACGGTATCACGTAATTTCCTCGACTGGATGGTAAGTGTACCCTGGAAAACTTACACAAAGGATAATCTGAATATAGAGCATGCCAAGGAAATCCTGGATGAAGATCATTTTGGTCTGGAAAAACCCAAAGAAAGAATTCTTGAGCATATTGCGATACTTAATAATCTTGAAACAATAAATAAAGGAAAAAAGAACCGCGCTGAGGTTAAAGCAAGGGCTCAGATATTATGCCTTGTAGGGCCGCCCGGAGTTGGTAAAACATCACTGGGGAAATCAATTGCAAAAGCACTTGACAGAAAATTTGTGAGGATATCACTTGGCGGTGTAAGAGATGAAGCGGAAATCCGCGGTCACCGCAGAACTTATATTGGTTCAATGCCGGGAAAGATAATTCAATCAATGCGTAAAGCAGGTACTAATAACCCGGTGATACTCATGGATGAGATAGATAAAATGGGCATGGATTTCCGCGGGGATCCCGCAAGCGCCCTTTTGGAAGCTCTTGACCCTGAACAGAACAACACATTTAATGACCATTACCTGGATGTTGACTACGATTTATCCAGAGTGCTCTTTATTACTACTGCAAATGTGCAGTACCAGATACCGCTTCCGTTGCAGGACAGGATGGAAATCATACAGATGCCGGGATACCTTGAGCATGAAAAGCTTGAAATTGCTAAACGACACATTGTAGCAAAACTGCTTACTGAACACGGTCTTACAGCCGAAGAGGTAATAATCCCTGATTCATCGATCAGGAAAATTATTAATGAATATACCCGCGAAGCAGGTGTCAGGAATCTAGAGCGCGAAATAGCTTCCCTGATGAGGAAAATTACCAAGGAAATAGTATTAAATAAGATCAAATCAAACGGTTCAGTTAAAAAAGATAAAAAGCCAATGACCGTTACTTCTGAACTGATCGAAAAATACCTTGGTGTTCCTAAGTTTAAAGAAAAACAGGCTGATAAAGAAGATAAAATTGGCACAGCTGTTGGACTGGCATGGACTTCCATGGGCGGCGATATACTGGATATTGAAGTATCTGTTATGCCCGGTAAAGAAAAGCTTACATTAACCGGTCAATTGGGTGATGTAATGAAGGAATCTGCTTTAGCAGGTTTTACTTATATCAGAAGTAACTCAAAGAAATTTGGTTTGGCAGGTAATTTCTTTAACGGCAAAGAAATTCATATTCACATACCTGAAGGAGGAATACCGAAAGACGGACCATCAGCCGGAATAACAATGACAGTTGCTATGATATCCGCACTTACAGGCAACCCCACTCGAAGCGATGTTGCAATGACAGGGGAGATCACTTTAAGAGGTGAAATTCTGCCTATTGGCGGATTAAATGAAAAACTGCTTGCAGCTCAGCGCAGCGGAATCAAGAAAGTCCTGATACCAAAGGATAATGTTAAAGACCTGAAGGAAATATCTGATAAAATTAAAAAAGGACTCGATATTGTTAGTGTGGAAAAACTTGATGATGCATTAGCTCATATTTTTAAGAAGAAGTTTGTAAGTAAAAAATCTGCTAAAAGAAAATAGAATACTATTCAGAATAAAAAAAGGCGGACAATAAATTGACCGCCTTTTTTATAAATAATAATTATTGTTAATCAGGTAACTTATATTTCATTTCTTTTACTCCGAAGAAATAACTTATTCCTACATGAAAATTGAAGTAAGCAAACTGCTTCCATCCCGCAAATTCAATTGGTTCAAAAGATGCATCGTCGTTAAGTCCCAGTATTGATGTTGGAGGGTTAGAATTTTCATCCTGCTCGGGAGTTTCACTCTTTTTAAGCAGTAAATTGGCATGAGTGAACTTTAGCCCGATGTTAAATCCAAAGTTTTTATCAATTGCACTTTCAAGCCCCAGGAAAACCTGGTATCCGATTCGCATGCTGCTTTTTATTGTTATATCAACCCTGTTGTTATCCGGATTTGTAATTTCGGCTTTACCCGAAATAAAGCTTAACAGAGGGTTCAGTCCAAAATAATACTTTATATTGTGACTTGGAGTTATACTGTATTCAAGCCCAATGCCGCCGTTTATTGAATTGTATGAGACTTTTCCTTCTTCGGTATTCTTGGCAAATATATCACTCTGGAACCTGTCAAAACCTGAGATGAAATCAAGCCAAAGGTTTCCTTTTTTGTTCAGAGGCAGTTTCCCGATTAAGCTGAATCCATATCCGTTTCGTGCACCAAAATTCTTTCCGGAAGTAAAATCATCGCGGTTAAAGCCTCCATTGTGACTGGTAAGCTCCATTGCACCTGTATTTAATCCGCCGTTAAAATGAAGTATGAACTTTGGTACAGTCTTTACTTTTACAATTGTAATTAATTTTGTCTTCTGTATCTTTACCGTATCTACCCTTATAGTAATAGAAGTATCCTGCGCTTTTAAAGAAGTACAAAAAAGCAGTATAAGAACCAAAATTATTATTTTTGCGGGATGTATCCTCATTTAGTTAACTTGTAATATACTTTGATTTTTTAATGGGTCACTTTTTATTCTTCATACCGAAATAAAAATCAATACCTAAGTAAAACGAACTGTACATGAACTGTTTCCATCCGGCATATTGAATTGACTCACCGGTTTTAAGCTTATCATCATTAACGTATGTTTCGTTTAATGTGGTTTGAGCCTGTGATTTTTTACCTACAATATTGGCATGTGTTATCTTATAGCCGAGATTGAAGCCTACTTTATCATTGAAAGCGTATTCAATTCCCATATTAAACGTCACCCCGAAACGAAGTGAATTTTTGATCTTAAGATCAAAGTCAGCTGAATCTGTGGCAAGAGTTGCGTTTCCGCCAATAAGGCTGGCTACAAAATCCAGGCCAATATATGGTTTGAATTTATTTTGTGGTGTAAAATTATTTTCGATGCCAAGTCCCCACGAAAATACATTATAGCTAACCTTGCCTTCAGGTGATTCAGATATTACAAAATTACTCATGAACCTGTTGAAACCTGTGGTAACATTAAGTCTTACATTACCTTCTTTATGCAGTGCAATTTTACCGGTAAGTGAGGCACCATAACCGTATCTTGTGCCGAAATTAGCACCCGATACGAAATCTTCTTTCCTGAAATAAGTATTTTCATTTGCAGCAAGATCCAAATGACCTATATTGTAATCAAAACTAAGCTGCAAAGTCACCTTTGGTGCTTTGCCGGGTTTAAGCATGTTAAGTATCCTGGTTGTTGCTATTGAGTTGTAAGTTGTATCTTTGGTTACTTCCTGCGAATGCAAAAATGCAGAAGGTATGATGATAATAAATAAAATAATGTATATGGTCCTTATTCTCATCAAAAATTTCAGTTCTTCTTAGTTATAATAAATGCGTCAGTAAATCCTTTTGAACGTGATATTTCCGCTAATTTTACTGCTTCAATCCTGTTGCTGAATTTGCCTATCCTTATTTTAAATAAATTTCCGGATTGTTCATAATAAACATCATCTCCAAGCAGCTGTTTAGCACGGGAAAGGAAATTTTCAAAATTTGACTGAATTGAAAATGCCCCGATTTGCACTACAAAACTGTAGCTGGAGCTGTTCTTATCCTGTTTTATTTTATCGTCGTTCAGGGTAATTTTTTTAATAGTATCAGCTTTCACTGTTTTTTCAGTGTAATTGATCTTGTAAGTTGTTGCTTCATATTCTCCTGAAGTACATGCAGTAAAACAAAACGCCAAAACTGCAGGAAGAACTAATATGTATATTTTAGCAAATTTTAGCATAATTTTCTAAATCAATATAAGCCATAATCTTAAGAAAAACAAGACTGGTAAAGAGTTAATTGAAAATAGTTCCATAATTGCTTATAAATAAAATAGTTATAAACTCGAAATTTTTATCAAAAATTTTTCAAATTGAACTGCAAAATAAAAATGGTTAGCTGAAAGTAACAATTTCAGCTAACCTATATAACTTAAAAACAGAAAAATTAGTTCAGTTTATATCTTTTTTCTTTTACACCAAAAAAGAAGTTGACACCTGCCATAATACTGTAAAAAGCAAAACTCTTTCTGTTATTTCCGGCAAAATTAAGATTTGAATCAGAATCATCTCTTAACTTGAATTCCTTATCGGCATTCGTTCCTTTTGCTTCTTTTAACAGAGCATTTACATTCAGTATTCTTGCACCTATATTCAAACCAAACTTATCGCTCAACACAAACTCAGACCCCAGCATAAGACCGAAACCGAGCCTGAAACTGTTTGTCACTTTATAATACTCTGTGTAAGGCGGATCAGGCTGCCCCCTGTTTTCAAACCAGACTGATACATCACCGTTTATCATACTTGCGTTCAGTTCAGCTCCCATAAAAATTTTGAATTTATGAGCCGGGGTAAAGTTATATTCCATCCCTAATCCTGCAGTAAAGCAATTGTAATTGGCTTTGCCGTTATCAGCAACTGTGGTTTTATCACCAAAAGTATATGATAAGATCCTGTTGAAAGTTAATGACTGAGTGAAACGAAGGCTTCCACGTTCGTTCAGATTGATCTTCGAAAGTGCGCTTAATCCGTATCCTTTATCTGCTCCGAATGATTCACCATCATATACAGTTTCTGACTGGTAGTCATCATTATATGCTCCTGATAGCTCAAGCAGTGACTGGTTATAATCTATTGAAAACTGCAGTGTATAGCTAGGGGAACTGCGAACTATCATATATCTTTTTATCTGTGTTTTCTGTCCGTATACTGCGGAGCCCGCGGCAAAAAGTATAATTAATATCAGTGTTATTTTTAAACCGAAGATCCTTTTCATCATATGTAGAATTATTTCTTAAACTTATAAATTACATCTTTAACCCCGATGTACAAGTTCATCCCTAAATAGAATGAAGTGAAAATAAAATTCTTGAACCCGCCGAATTCAATAGTACCGGTATCATCTTTTTTATCCCGTAATGGTACCTCATCAGGGTTATCGCTGGTTTTGGTTGATTTAAGTACCTGGTTTGAATTTGTAACTTTTATACCGAAGTTCATCCCGATCTTATTGCTGAACATATATTCAACACCGCCATAGATCATATAGCCTATACGGAATGAATTTTTTATAGTAACCGTTCTTGTTCCGCCTGTTGTAACACTTGTTATATTGGCTTTACCGGATATCAGGTTTGCCTGGAACTCACCTGCAAGATATGGCTTAAGTCTGAAACTTGGATTAAATGAATTTTCTATTCCTACACCGATCCCAAAAACATTATAACCTACTTCCCCGAATTCGGATTTTTCAGCAAGGAAACTGCTGGTAAACCTGTTAAAATTCCCGGAGACATTCAGCCTGACATTCCCTTTTTTATGAAGAGGTATTTTGCCAATAAGCATAACTCCGTAACCGTTCTTTACACCAAAATTCAACCCTTTGGAAAACTGGGCTGAGTCAAAAACAGTATTGAAGTTTGAAGAAAGCTCCGCCATCCCAAGGTTTAAACCGCCTGAGACCTGAATTGTTAATGCCGGGGGAGTCTGAATTTTGTAGGAGTTTTTTAATTTTATACCTGTAGATTTATACTTTGTTGTATCCTTGTACTCTCCTTTTTCGATATCATAAGAGCCCGATCCGCATCCATAAAAATAAGGCAGTATGGCCAATAATAATACTGCGCAGAAATGTTGTAATTTCATAGCCCGTTTGTATTCCCTACTAAATTTTTGAATGTAAAAAATTTACTCTATAATAACCGTAACTTACGTTGTAAATTATTTATAAAAAACCTCAAATTCAAGTAATATTAATTACTTATTTTCCTGCTTTAGATAACTAAGCGATCCATAAAAGCTATCACGATAACCTGCATACTTGGTTTTATCGAGATACTCAATTGCTTCTTCCCTTGTATTAAAATTTCCGATCCTTATTTTGTAAAGACCGTCAACGTTTGTTACTGTAATATCAGTTCTGCCTAACCTGTTCTTTGCTGTATTTGATATACGGATTGCACTGTATTCTTCAATGTATGCTCCAAGCTGGACAAAATAACTGTAGGCAACAACAGTTTTTTCACTGAATTTATTTTCAGTTGGTTTAGGGTCCTCCTTTATCTCGCTTACAGGAGGTTTAACTTCTTCCTTTATTTCTTCTTTTACTTCTTCAACAGGCTCTTCTACTTCAACAATTTCATATATTGCTGAATTGCAGCCCGCAAAGAACGCAAAAAGCGCTATTATGAAGAAAATTTTTGTTATTTTAATTATCATTTTTCCTATCTCCTCCGATAGAATGTGCATTTATAATTTAAATTTTTACGTGCAATTTACAGATACTTGCCTAAATTCATCATAAATTATACTAATTAAAAAAACTATTCAATACTGTGAAATGGTGAGATTCACTTGAAGGGAAATTACAGAAACAGCGTTATTTTCAACTATTCTACTTCACAAGCACCATTTTTGAAGTTACTGCGAAGTTTCCGCTAACCAAACTGCAGAAATATATGCCGCTTGGATAATTACGGGCGTCCCATGTAATTTCATATTCCCCCGGAGAAAGCAGCTCATCAATTAATATAGTAAGCTCTTTCCCCAGCATATCATAGACCCTGAGGGAAGTTAGCTCATTTTTTCCATTAGTACTGTTGGGAATAGAAAACCGAATGGTAGTTACCGGATTGAACGGGTTTGGATAATTCTGGTACAGTTCAAAACTTTCCGGAATATTATTGCTGATTGGCTCAATACCGATTGGGTCACCGCAGCCATTGGTTGTTTTTACGATCACACCGCCACCTCCAACAAAATACCCGGTATTAACATCTGTGAAGTGCATGTTATAAAAGCCAAAATTTGCTATTGATTGATATATCTTCCAGGTATTGCCCGCATCTGTTGTTTTTAAAACTTTACCCTGAGATGCTGTAACATACCCTACAGTTTCATTCAAAAACTGAATTGACCATAACGCTGACCAATATCCAAAAGAGTCGGTATACTCGTATACTTCGAACCAATTATTGCCGGAATTTGTTGTCTTAAATATCCTTCCCGTGGTGGTAAAAAATCCGGTTGAAGAATTCACAAAATAAAAATCATAAATGTAATCATCAACTGTAGGTATAGTCTGGTAATCCCAATTTACTCCGCCATTAGTAGTTCTGCATACTCTCCAGCCCAGTTGATAATTGTAACTGCCAATGAATCCCAGCATTTCATTGTAAAAATACAAACATTCTGAATAATAACCCCCGTAACCAGGGAAGTCTAACCATGTCAGGCCGCCATCGGTGGTTTTCTTTAAATTGTTTGCCAAAATATAACCGGTATTATTATTGATGAAATGAATTTCATTTAGCTGTGTAAGAAAACCATAGTTTAACTTTGTCCAGTCAAGTCCTCCATTTGTGGTCTTATATAGAGAATCGGTACCAGAACAATAACCAGTATTCGCATCAATAAAATCCATTCTATATAAAGCCCGGCTGAATATTTTTATCCAGTTTATTCCACCATTGGTTGTTTTTAATAATCCCCCATCATCAGCGGCATAACCGGTATTTGTATTTGAAAAATCTACTTCCCAAATATAATAAGCTAATTGTGTAAACTGTGAATTCCAATTAACACCAGAGTTTGTTGTTCTGTATACACCCCCATTTCCGCCCACACCAACCCCGGCTGATGGATAAATGAATTCAATATCAAACACTATAAGATCACTTCCAATACTAAACCAGTTTAAGCCGTTATTAGTGGATTTATATAAATATTGTGTGCCTCCTCCGCTTGGAGTTGTTGCATATAAATTTGACGGATCAAAATAAGAAATATCCTTCAAACTTTTACGAATGTCAGTTGTTATCCAGTTTAGTCCTGAATTTGTTGAGTAATTTAAGCCGCTAACTATCGGAAAACTATTGCCACCGTAAATAAATATGATATTATTCTTGATCAAAATGCTGGTAATAGGAAATATAAAACCTGTATATATAGAATCAATACTCAATCCTCCGTTCGTTGTTTTAAAAATTTTTAAATAACTGTTACTGTTAGTAATGTTATTTAAATGGCCTCCAAAATATCCTGTTTGTAGATCAGAAAATTTAATATCGTTTAAATCAATTGTTGAATCATTTAATAATCCACTCCATGTCAAACCGCTGTTTGATGTTCTGTAAAGGGTAGTACCTCTATAGCCATAATTGTTATATCTCAGCAGGTAACCTGTATTAACATCGCTAAAGTATATCTTATGAAATTTCGCTTGATGGAAATCATATAACACACTCCAGTTTACTCCGCCGTTTACTGTTTTAAGGACAATACCTGAATCACTAACAACAAATCCGGTTGTCTCGTTAATAAATTGAAGAGAAGTATTATTCTGATTGTGATTGGTGTAATAAATACTCCAGTTATTGCCAGCATTTGTGGTCTTCATCACGGTGTTAAAACACATTGCATACGCAGTTGTGGAATTAACAAACTGAAGATCACTCATAGTGTTTCCCTGGGGCAGCGGATTCTGCCATATCCATCCGCTTTGGGAAAATAATACATAATTAATTACAAATATCAGGGCTATTGTGAATAATATTTTAGGCAAAGGACCTCCTTATTACTTATTACAAAATTAACTGTTTAAACACGGCAAATCAATCACATTTACGGCAAAAATTAATTTCTTTCATTTCATTAAACTGAATGCTATTTTTGCAGAATACAGATTTTCCCTTTGTAATTAAGGGATAGCTCATAAAAATTAAGGAGAATTAATGTCATTATTGGTAGTTGGCTCACTTGCACTTGATACAATAGAAACTCCCTTCGGGAAAGCGGAAAGAACTCTCGGCGGTTCTGCAACCTTTATTTCCGTTGCAGCGTCTTATTTCACACAGCCTGTAAGGCTGGTTGGTGTTGTTGGCGGTGACTTCCCGAAAAAGGAACTGGAATATTTTGAAGAACGGGAAATTGACCTCGAAGGTCTGCAGATAAAAGAAGACGGAAAAACTTTTCACTGGCACGGTAAATATGATTATGACCTCAATACAAGAGAGAGCCTGGTTACCGAGCTTAATGTATTCGCTGATTTCGATCCTATCGTCCCTGAATCATTTCAGAAAAGCCAGTACCTTTGCCTTGGAAACATTCACCCTGCTCTGCAGAAAAAAGTTTACGAACAGATGCAGAGCCCGAAACTGGTTGTTGCTGATACTATGAACTTCTGGATTGACGGCGCATATGATGAATTGCTTGAAGTTTTAAAACACATTAATGTATTTATCATCAATGATTCCGAAGCAAGAGAAATATCCAAAGAAGCCAATCTGTTTAAAGCCGCAAAAAAAATACAGGAATTGGGTCCAAAGATAGTAATTATAAAAAAAGGCGAGCATGGCGCATTGCTCTTTTACGAAAATGAGCTCTTCAGTGCCCCGGCTTACCCTCTGGAATCGATCTACGACCCAACCGGCGCCGGCGACAGCTTCGCAGGCGGTTTTATAGGCTATCTTGCAAAGACGGATGATATTTCATTCGAGAACATGAAACGCGCTGTAATTTTCGGCAGTACAATTGCATCTTTCTGTGTGGAAAAATTCTCGCTTGAAGGTACAAGAGAGCTTTCTCACCTGAAAATAAAAGACAGGTTCAACGAATTCACAAGGTTTTCAACTTTTGAACCGGCTGAATTGTAAATTTAAATATAACTAATGATAGATAAGCTTGAATATACAAACAAACACGAGCTTATTTTCTTAGACCAGACACTTCTTCCGTTAAAAGAAAAGTATCTTAAGACCAAAAGCTATAAGGATGTAGCCGAAGCAATTCAGAAACTCAGGATCAGAGGCGCTCCGCTTATCGGCATTGCCGCTGCTTATGGTGTTGTAATGGGCGTTCACCATTACGATACAGATAACAGGAAAAATTTTGATATACATTTCTACAAGGTAACAGAAACCCTTCGCACCTCACGCCCGACAGCCAAAAATCTTTTCTACGCCCTGGATAGAATGGTAAAGGTTTTTGAGGAGAATATTGAAAAAGATTTTGTTGAAATTGAAGACCTTCTGTTAAGGGAAGCTGACGCAATATTTGATGAAGATGCCGAAATGTGCAAACGCATTGGTGTCAACGGTTCTGAGCTTATTGGCGAGAAGATGACTATCCTTACACACTGCAATGCAGGTGAGCTTGCTACAGGCGGTATAGGCACTGCCCTTGGAATTATCTACACAGCCCGCGACCAGGGAAAGGATATTTTTGTGTATGCTGATGAAACCCGTCCGCTGCTGCAGGGCTCAAGGCTCACAGCATACGAACTTGCCGAAAATGAAATTGATTTTGATATTATAATAGATTCCATGGCAGCCAATCTGATGAAAGACGGAATAATTGATTGTGTCATAGTAGGCGCCGATAGGATCGCCTCAAACGGTGATGTTGTTAATAAAGTGGGAAGCTACTCGCTTGCAGTAAACTGCGCGTTCCATAAAATTCCGTTCTACGTTGCAGCGCCCGGCAGCACAATTGATTTTGATATTGCCGAAGGTAAGGATATTGAAATAGAAGAACGCAGTCCTGAGGAAATTACGAAAGTTTATGGAGAGAAAATAACTTCCCAGGATTTTAGTGTTTTAAATCCCGCGTTTGATCTTGTTCCTCACGAACTGGTTACTGCTATTATTACCGAATACAAGGTGCATTACCCGCCGTATAATTTCGGGGGACTGAAACATATGTTCCAAAGTTATATTCAAACTCAAAGGGCTGATGATAACGAAAACGATAATTAAACTGCTGCACTGAATAAATGCCGATAGTAAAAACAAAAGCCGTGATTTTAAAATGTGATAATTACAGAGAGACCAGTAAAATTATCACCTTTTTTACCGATTCGCACGGCAAGCTAAAAGGCATTGCCAAAGGTGTCAGGAATTCCAAAACACGCTGGGGCGGCGCCCTGCAATCAATGGCGCTGGTAAATGTAATGTTTTATTATAAAGAGACCCGCACACTGCATCTAATTTCCGGTGCCGAGCATCTAATTACATTGAACAGCATTTACGATGATTACGATAAAATGCAGATAGGCTACAGGATGGTTGAGCTGGTTAACAAAACTACCGCCGAATATCAGGAAAATACAAATATTTACAATTTGCTTGCCAACTCGCTGCAAATTCTGGAAAGTGCAACTAAAAACTATGTAAATGTGTTATTTAACTTTGAATTCAGATTATTGAGCCTGCTTGGGTATAATATAAGACTGGGTGAGTTGCCCGGCGGTAATGTTGAAATTAACGGGCAAAATAGATATTTTTACGAAAACAGGTTTTCGGCCGGTGATCACAGCACACTCGAGGTCTTAAGCGAAGGGAACTTTAATCAGTTGATGTCCCTTAATATATCAAAGCAACAGGTATTTGCGCTTGAAAAATTCTTCGAAAATTACATGAGAGATCATTTTGAATACGCGGGTTTTTCTAACGCGAAAAAAGTTTTTAATTCACAGGATTTATTTTAAGAATTAATTCATACAGGGGATAAATTATAGTCCGTTCTTACCATTTATTTAGATTCAATACTCTAAAAAACGAAACAAGGAGAAAAAATTAATATGCCTAGAAAATCAATAATAGCAGCCGGTTTTGTGGTGCTGCTTTCAATAATCTTCGGAGCTGTGCTCATAGCTAATTTCAGCGGCGTTAAAGTTGTACACTCTGATTCACAGGTGGAGTTCAACACAACACCGCCTATTACAGTGAACCCGAATGTAAAGAGCTTAAATGACGCGTTCATTGAGATAAGCAAGACTGTTACTCCAACTGTTGTTTACATTGAAGTGAAATCAGGCCAGAAACAGCCTGAAAATAACCAGCAGCCGCAGGATCCCAACGATCCGTTCAGATTCTTCTTCGGTCCGGATGGCCAGATGCCTGACCAGGGTCCCCAGATGGGAAGCGGTTCCGGCGTTATCATTTCTAAAGATGGTTACATTGTAACTAATAACCATGTTGTAAAAGGTGCCGGAGAGCATGGCATTAAAGTTGTGCTTACCGATAAACGTGAATTTGATGCAAAGGTAATAGGACTTGATGAAAATACAGATCTTGCAGTAATTAAAATTGAAGCAAACGATCTGCCGGTAATGTCAATGGGCAATTCTGATAATCTGCAGGTAGGTGAGTGGGTTCTTGCAATCGGTAATCCGCTTGGACTCAACTACACCGTAACAGCAGGTATTGTCAGCGCAATGGGCAGAAATATCGGTGTCAACGGCGGCGGTTATGCAATTGAGAATTTTATTCAGACTGATGCAGCTATTAATCCGGGTAATTCCGGCGGCGCACTGGTTGATGTTAACGGTCAGTTAATAGGTATCAACAGCGCTATAAAAACAAATACCGGTTATTACCAGGGATATGGATTTGCTATTCCTGTTAACATTGTAAAATCAGTTTCACAGGAACTTATAAAATCAGGTAAAGTAGTACGCGGATACATTGGTGTACAGATACAGACAGTTGATGAGACAATGGCAAAGGGCCTTGGTTTGGATAAAGCCAAAGGCGTTCTTGTGCAGAGCGTTCAAAAAGGCGGCGGCGGCGATGAAGCAGGCTTGCAGGCAGGCGACGTGATACTTTCTGTTGACGGCAAAGAAGTAAATGCTTCAAACGAGCTGCAGGTAATTATCAACAGCAAACGCCCGGGCGATATTGCCAAGCTTACTGTGTTCAGGGATGGCAAAACAATTGAGAAGGATGTAACTTTAAAGCCAAGGGCTGAAGAAGAGAAACAGACATCCATGAACAATAACAACAAAGAAGAGGGAAGTAACAAGGGAGTTTCTTCAACTTCCATAAATTCACTTGGTATGGCTGTTCAGGATGCGCCTTCATCGCTTAAGGAAAAGTACAATATTTCTGGCGGTGTTGTGGTAACCTCGGTTGAAAGAATGTCAGAATCATTTTTACGCGGTTTGGCTGAAGGAATGGTGATTGTTGAGGCAAATAAGAAGAAAATAAACGATGTTAAGGATCTGACCGATGTAATTAGCGACAAGAAGTCAGGGGATCCGATACTTCTTAAGGTAGTTGATAAATCAGGACAGGAACGAATTGTTGCTTTAAAAATACAATAATAGTACATTTTTAGGGGAAAGTGGCCTGAAAATATGCCATTTTCCCCATAATTCAATATCACGGGTTTACAGTATAGGTTGTATTGACATTAAAAACATTTATAATTAACTTTGTACAAGTATTTTAGAGATAAAACCAGTAAATGACGAAAGTTTACATAATACTATTTAGTCTATTCTTTGTCTTCGGCACTTTAAAAGTGAGCGCCGATAATAAAGAACAGCTGTTGGATTTCAAGGGTAATCCTGATAAGTTCGAACTCAATCAAAATTATCCCAATCCATTCAACCCATCTACACAACTTTCGTATGATCTGAAGACCGATGGCAACGTTAAATTAACTGTTTTTAATCTTGTCGGACAGTCTGTGCGGGTTTTAGTTGATGGCTATCAAACAGCCGGATACTATGAAGTTACATTTGATGCTAACGATCTGCCCGCAGGCATTTACCTCTATAAACTGCAAGTCGGAGACTATTCCTCTGTAAAGAGAATGACTCTGGTTAAGTAGTTTACCCGTAATACTTACGGGCCGAAATACTTATCATTTATTAACATTTTCAAAAAATTTACCATGGGGGTAATTTAATGATCAAATTCATTACTAGATTTGTATTTACTGTTTTTGCAGTTTTGCTTTCAGCTTCAGCAGTCCTTGCACAAAATTCAAACTTATACGTTATCGATAGCTTTGGTGATCACACAATGCCGGGTTGGTATTCAGGCGGCGATCTTTCCATGAAATATTCCCATAAAGAGGATAACCTCGAAAACGGCTACGGTATAATCTCCTCATCAAACAAGCAGATCACACCGAATTCGTTCGCAGGCTTGATCAGAAAAGAAGAAAAGCTTCAGGTTGCTGAAAATAACATACTTTCAGTGATGTTACAGGGTATCAATAACGATATGACCGTAACAATACAGGTGTTATTCGATAAGAACAACGATGGTAAGTATGATGAGAACACTGATGCAAGGCTTGAATCAAAACCGTTCAGCATGAATTTTTCAGGCTGGAAAGAAGCGCATTTTAACATTAACCAGTCAGAGTTCAAAATAGTATCAAAAAGCAAAGATGACGATTTTTCCATCTTAGAGCAGGAAGCTTTAGGAATCCAGTTCTCTTTCCAGACAGGCAAAGAGTTTTCAGCAAGCCCGGTTGAAACAGGTGTTGCAATGATCTCAGAGCGTTACAGCAAAGAGCTTAAACAGGAAACCGCTCAGACTGATATGAATAACGGTGAGTCATATTTCACCGCAAGGAACTATCCTAACCCGTTTAACCCCGAAACAAAAATTAACTACACATTAAAGAACTCAACCAGCGTTAAAATTACAGTTTACGACCGCTTAGGCCGTGAAGTTGTGGTTTTAGTTGATGAATCACAGTCGGAAGGCGAGCATTCAGTTACATTCAATGCTGCAAACCTTCCATCAGGCGTTTACTTCTACAGAATTAAAACCCCTGAAATGGTTGAAGTTCAGAAGATGGTATTTACAAAATAAACTACAGATTATCCTGATTTAAGGATTTCACAGAATTTCAAAGCCGCTCAAAAATTGAGCGGCTTTTTTGTTTTATATCATGTTTCAGATTCTGTAAAGACGCCCCGCTGGGGCGTCTCATGGTTAGATTTTAAAAAAATTGCCAAACAGAAATTCAATGGTTTATATTTTGAGACGTGCCACCGGCACGTCTGTACATGTTATTCAGGCAGATCATGTAAATCATGGTCTGCCTTGAATTATCTCTCTCTTCCTTTTATCTTTGAAGACTAATAAAAGCCGCTCATAATTTAATCACATCATTCAAATGAAACTACCAATATTCACAGTTGATGCATTTACAAATGAACCGTTTAAAGGGAATCCCGCAGCAGTATGCCTGCTCAAAGAGGATATCCCAACCAGCCTTATGCAGAATATTGCATTTGAGCTTAATCTGGCTGAAACGGCATTCGTGCTGAGGGAAAAAGATTCTGACACCTACAGCTTAAGATGGATGACACCTGTCAGCGAAGTTGATCTCTGTGGTCACGCTACACTTGCATCTTCACACATTATGTGGCAGGAAGGAATCTGCAAAAAGGATGAAACGATAAATTTCAATACGCGCAGCGGTTTGCTTACTGCAAAGTACAACAATGGAAAAATTACTCTCGATTTTCCCGCGATTCCGCAGAAGAAAATTGAATATCCCCCGGAACTCATTGATGCAATTGGCGGAGTACAGCCAAAGTATGTGGGAATGACAAAATGGAATTACATCATTGAGCTTGGCAGCGAATCAGATATTCGCAACCTTAAACCTGATTTTAATGTGATGCTTAAGCTTCCCGGGTGGGGAACAATTATCACTGCAGTGGCTGATATGCCGGGGTATGATTTCATTTCTCGCTTTTTCGCTCCTGAAAAAGGTATCCAGGAAGATCCCGTAACAGGCTCTGCGCACTGTGCGCTGGCGCCCTACTGGCAAGGCAGACTTGGTAAGAACACATTCAAAGCTTACCAGGCATCTGAGCGCGGCGGCACACTTGATATAGTTATTGAAGGTGACAGGGTTTATTTGACTGGCGAAGCGTTGACAGTTATAAACGGCGAAATTGAAGTATAATATGTAGTTATAGTAAACTACAGAGGGTTTTACAGGCTGTTTAGATTCTGAATTCGTTTAATTATATTGTAAGATATGGTTAAACGAATTTTTATTTTTATTTCCTTTGTATTACTTTCTGCTGCGTCATTTTCGCAGGTTATCCCTCAATATTCAGTTGTCATAAATGATCCTGATGCAACAACGGGTTATTATTTCATCCACGGACTCAAACAAAACACTCCCGCTGAAAATTTTAATTCAATGATACTCGACCGGTTCGGGCAGATAGTTCTTATCAAAAAATATACCAGGGCACAAAACGATTTTAAACTGCAGCCTGATGGCACTATCTCTCAAGCAGCACCAACCGGAAGCAACGTAACGGCAAGGTACCACATTCTTGATAGTATGTTCAATGTAATCGATTCAGTTAAATGTCCGGGCGGAATTTTTACCGACCTGCATGATGTACAGCTTCTGCCAAACGGTAATTATCTTGTATTGGCGTATGAGTTAATAACAATGGATCTTTCTTCTTACAACTACTTCAATGGAAACGGTTCACCCGGCAGCAGCGCTGCCACAGTGCTTAGTGTAATTGTACAGGAATTGGACGATAATAATAACGCGGTATTCACGTGGAAAGCATCCGAACATTTCGACTTCAGTGATGTGACGGAAGAGTGGTTATTTTCGCCAACGCTTGTTGACTGGACGCACAGTAATGCAATTGAAAGGGATTCAGATGGGAATATACTGCTTTCATCCCGCCATTTTAACGAGATTACGAAAATCAACCGTCAAACGGGCGCAATTATGTGGCGGCTGGGAGGAAAGCGCAATCAGTTCACTTTCAGCAACGATCCATATTCCGGATTCTGGGGCCAGCATGATATCCGGAGAATTTCAAACGGGAATATCACTCTGTTTGATAACGGTTATAACTTAAATCCAATTCACCCCGCAAGAGCACTCGAATACCAGTTGAACGAAAATAACCTTACTGCAAATCTTGTGTGGAGCTATACATACGGCAATAATATATACAGCAGATTCACAGGCGGCGCACAAAGACTAGCAAACGGCAATACAGTAATTGACTGGGGAAAACTTTCGGGCGGTAACTCAACTTTCAGCGTTGTTAAACCAAATGGAAATATTGTTATGGAAGTCAGCTCTGCTGACAGTATGACATCTTACCGTACATTTAATTATACAACCCTGCCGTTTACTTTGCAAAGACCACCTTTGTACTGCAGTGTATCAGGCGGTAAACATTTCCTGGAAGCACCCGAAGGGCACAGCTCTTATTTATGGTCAACCGGAGAAACAACCAGAACAATAGAAATAACTTCTGCAGATACTTTTTATGTATATGTCCCTTATAGTGCGGGTGGTTATATCAGTTCTGAGCGGATTGTTATTACTGACCTGCTGGATCCATGTTCGCAGGTTATCGGAATTGTTCACAATAACACAGAAATTCCGGAAAATTTCAGGTTATATCAGAATTATCCAAATCCGTTTAATCCGGTAACTAAGATAAAGTTTGAGCTGCCTGAGCGAAATAACTCCGGCAAAAATGTTCAGCTCGCAATCTTTGATGTAACAGGAAGAGAAATTAAGATACTGTATAACGGTGAATACAAAACCGGTAGCTATGAAGTGGACTTTGACGCATCTGAACTGCCAAGCGGTGTGTATTATTACAGGCTTACAGCCGGAAATTATTCAGATGTGAAAAAAATGGTTGTGCTGAAATAAATTTTTTTCATTGATTAAACTTCATAAATGACATTTTGTAAAAAATTACTGAATTATTTCTTGACACTCATTTAAAAAATTATTAGTTTTGTAATAACACAATTTAGCATCAAATTTTAACTCACAAATATTTATAACTAACCAGAGCTTGTAAAAGGACTCTAAATATAAAATGAAAAACGGCATTAAAATATATCTGATCCAGAATTCAGCACCTATTACAGGGCTCTTTGTGGACATGTTATGCCCGCTGGTT
>JAUQWQ010000104.1 GCA_030835085.1 Ignavibacteria bacterium | reverse complement strand
CTCAGGAAATCAAATGGCTTGATGAACATATTCGGGGTAAAATTTACAATCGCGTAACGATCCCAGAATCCGCCAAACCTGATATTCTGCCTGAATGATGATACAATATTGAAAGTACTTTCTTCCTTAATTGTTTTACTCTTCTGCATCAGGTCAACAGAATACCTGTAAAGCTCAACGCTTCTGATCTTTTCCGTATTTTCTGTATTTAATTCTTTGCTTTTTGAATCTTCACGTAAGAGGAATTTTGTTGTATTGTTATTATTTACCAAACCTGTTTCAGCGGTTTCCTGAAACATATCCTGGCTTAATAATAAAGATTGCAGACAGTAAACAGCCAACATTATTTTAATAACATGTTTTATCATCTTATTAAAGTGTTAATGTATGGTGAATTATTCCCATAAAATGAGAAATTTTACCCGATAAATCAAGTGTTAATTACAAACCTACTTCACGATTTCAGGCAAAAAAAAGCCGGATTTTTCAAATCCGGCTAAATTACATTACTACTCAATATTCAATTTTACATTATAGAATACTCAGTCTGTATTCCGTAGAACTTTTTCAATAATTCATAAATAAGGTAACTTGAGTCACCAAAACCATAAGTGTAATTATACTTTGACTGGTGTACCTTCCGGTAATCAATTGCTTCTGTCAGGAAGCTGGTAATTTCAGGTTTATCAATTGGAAGCAGTTTTGCGTTCTTCTTCAGCACTTCGGGGCGCTCAGTGGTTTTCCTCAATACACCGCATGGTACGTTAAAGAAAAGTGATTCTTCCTGCAAGCCGCCGGAATCGGTTAAGATACACTCCGCATTTTTAACATAACCAAGCATCTCAAAATAATCGTGTATCGGGTTCATAATTTTAAGCTTTGCGTGACCGTTACCGTTCATAACTTCATCAAAGCTGCGCTGTATAAGCGGGTTGGGATGCATTAAATGGAGTATCTCACTGTATCCCGTAACATCGTTCATTACTGTATTCAGTATCCTTGCGTAATCTGATACAAATCCCCAGTTCTCTCTGCGGTGAAATGTACTTAATATATAATTCTTTTCTTTTGGTTCTTTAATTTTCTTTTCTTTAATAAGTGTGAAAATCGCATCATTAATAGTATTACCTATAACAAAAACGTTTTCAGGCTTTATTCCTTCTCTTATCAGGTTATCGCGGTTAATGCCCTTAGGTGCAAAATGCAGAGTGGTCATTCTTGCAACCGCTTCGCGCATAAATTCTTCAGGGAACGGGTTCAGCTTATCATATGTGCGCAATCCTGCTTCTGCGTGGAAGACAGGTATCTGGTTCAGGAAGCCCCACAGCGCTCCTGAAAAGGCGGAAGCAGTATCACCCTGAACTATGATGCCGTGCAGGTCTGATTTTTTAACAGGTGATTTATCACCAAACTTTTCGTTAAAATCAGTTAGCAGATGGGCAATAAGCTCATTTAAATCACTTGAGCGGTTTGGTTTTTCCGCGGCGGTAATATCAGGGTGAATTCCTATCTTGGTTAAAATATCCCCTGAGATTTTCTGCTGCGCCGTATTATAGAGCAGCGGGTAGAATTCGTCAGATCTCTTGAGTATTCTGTATAAAACGAACAGCTTTATAATTTCAGGTCTTGTACCAAATATGATAACAATGACCTTTTTCCCCTTCATTTCTTCGGGATTTAAACCAATATTTATATTTTCTGCCATAATTTTACTTTTCAGATAACAAAGATAACTAACCATAAATTAAGATAAAACGAAGATTAATACCGTTTTGCCGTGAGAAAATGAAACAAATAAAAAGAGGCGACCTATATTCAGACCGCCCCTGTTTACCATGGTACAAAAATTATTTATTAAAAAAACTATTTTGTGAAGCGTGATGCTTTTTACTCAATAATGATCTGTTGATTCCCAAACCACTTTGTTCTTCATATTCATAAATACTTTTAACGCCCTGAATGTTGCGAAGAAGTTTATCAGGTTATCAAAGTTCAGCCTTATCAAGCTAAAGAACGCGTATTTAAGTCCGTACCAGCTATAGGTAAATATAAACCTGTGCGCAAGGCGCCATACCATGAAGAAGAAACATGCCCATAAAAAGAACCATAATGCAGTGTTCTGCTCTACCGCTGATTCAAATACTCTGATACCCAGACCAAACCCAAGCAGGTAAAGTAAAAACAGCGCGAACACAAGATTGCTTAACAGTACCATAAAGTTACTGAATATGGTTTTCCTGTCACGCATAAGGAAGTACTTTGTTTTTAAGTTACCGCCCCATTTATGCATCTTCCAGTTCTGGAAGCATATTCCCGCTGTCCATCTTGAGCGCTGCTTTACAGCAGCCCAGAATGTATTGGGGAAGTATTCACCCGTAGCAACACGGCTGTTGGGATTATTTTTATCAATTAAAAGATTTATATAGGCTGTTTTATAACCCATTTTAAAGAGCCTTAATCCAAGCTCGTAATCTTCCGTTAAATTTGCTTCATTAAATACCTGCGGGTAATGCGCGTCAAGGTTCATGAAAATTTCCCTGCGGAATGACATTCCTGTTCCCGCAAAAGGAATGAATACTTTTAACGCCTGCCTTACAACCAGGTCTTTTGAGTGCACTTCGGCGAATGCGTCGCAGTATGTACGGTGAATGAACTTACCCCTGTCATCTTTAATAGGCACAACAGGTATCTGCACAGCATCAACACCCTGGTGCATTATCAGGTAATTATCAATTTTTAATGTTAACGGGTGTATAAAATCTTCGCTATCGTGAATTGAAATGATATCAAAGTTTTTGCCGTTATCTTTTTCAAACCTTTTAATTGATTCGTAAACGTTGTTAAGGTTATCAGCCTTTGTTGTAGGTCCGTCATGTGAGTTCACGCATATTACAACTTTGTTGTTCTTCTGCGCAATACGCTTAACAACTTCAAGCGTCTTGGTATCATTGGGGTAAATACCCACAAAGATAGTGAAGTTTGAATACCTCATTTTGCTGAGCGCATAGGTCAGTGTTCTGCCTATAACTTTGTATTCGCGCCACGCGCATATAACAAGAGCAATATTGTTCTCACTGGCTGCCAGGACTTCATCAACATTCGGCAGGCTCCTGTTATATTTCCAGCGGTTAAACCAGTACAGCAGGTCAACCATTACATCATCAATACCGCTGATAATCAGGAGTATTGAACAGATCCAGAGTAATACTGTGAAAACTTCTTGCATATAATTTTATTTAATTTCCTCTAATATCATTTTGTGAAAAATAAAACACTCTTTTGCCCTGCTTTCTTAAAGCGCGGCGCGGTAATTGAAAACGAAACCTGCTTTTATCTGGAAAGAATTCTTCTTATCACCAAAGAAATACATCTTATAAGTAGGCTCTATAAACAGAACCGGGAAGACCATAATGTTAGGCTTAAATCTCAGTCCCGTGCCTACTTCAAAGTAATTGTTGTAATCAAGTTTTCTTCCGTCAAACTGTCCCGCCTGGAACAGGTAATTTTCCACATAAGAATAACCGCCTGTGTGGAAGCGAAGCACTTCCTGCAGCATTCCCTGAAGGAATGCGTTCTTGTATTTGTAATCATACATCGCCGCATAGTAAATATCCAGGTACATACTTGTTTTGGATGATGACCTGCTGCCAACGTAAACTTTTGCGTCGCCAAATCGGTTAAAGTAAACCAGCATTGGTTTTATATTGATCTTATTTGAATCAAGATCTATCTGTCTTGTATAACCAAGCCTTGCTTCAAAGAACAGGTTCTTCATGATGAAGTACCTGAAGAAAAGTCCTATTTCAACAAACCGGTCATTGTAAACTAGCGTTTTTGTTGAGCGTGAATCAGTATATACATCAAGATACGGTCCCGCGTAGAACCCGGGTCCGAGCTTGAAGTTCACATGCCCTACAAGATTTGCGATGTAATTTTCCTGGAATGAATCGTAGAAATTATAGAAGTAAAGATCTATTGATCGTTTTGATGTACCGGCAAGCTCTTCTCTTAATACCAGCGATGCTGATTTAGACTGTTCTTTTTCCTGTGAATCGGTTGTATGGCTGCCAACGTAATCAAAATGCTTCAGAGAGTTTTTATAATTTTTCTTATCGTAATAAATATATGCAAGCTGCATTCGGGTTTTGGTATCACGCGGCTTTTCTTTTAAGTGCAGCTCAAAGAACTGCGCTGCCTTGGTTTTATTTCCGTTGTTATAATAATAGTAACCTGAATCTGCGTACGATTGTGTTGAACTGTAAACAACCTGGTTGTTTGTATTATTATTGCCGTTTGCAGCGTCAATATTTAAAACCATTTGTTTTGACATCTGCAGCTCAGTTTCGCTGGTGGAATTTTTGCTGACGTAATCAAACTGCTCCCTGGCTTTAGTGGTCTGTTTTGTATCCATATACAAAAAGCCAAGATCAAGTCTTACCTGGTAGTTTGAAGGATTTGAAATAATATATTCCTCAAAAAAACCTGCGGCTTTATCTTTAAACCCTAATTTCTGATAATAATACCCGGAATCTGCGAGATTTTGAGCGTAGCTTACTGAAGAGGCAATAATTGCCAGCAGAAGAATCGGGAGTAGTTTCTTTAGCATAATATTCTTAAATGTTTGTAAATTAACCTTTTCTTTAAAGTTATACTTTATTGCAAAGCCATTAGTGACTTAATAATATTTGCGCATACCCCCGGTTACAATAATAATCATTTTTTTCCTTAAAACAAACCGATTTTTCATTTGGGGATACTAAATTAGGGTTTAACGTTAGAGTTCTCAATACCTTTAATACGGTATATATGCCGAAAACAGGTTAATTATTTCAGTGTGTTTTATAGCAGAATTGCTAAAATTCAATAAAAATGATATTTTTGTAGATGTCAATTATAACATTTGCCATAGAATCATCGTGCGATGAAACCTCTGCAGCAGTACTGCGGGATGGCAAAGTTGTTTCAAACATTATTTCCTCACAGTATTTCCATAAAGAGTACGGCGGTATTGTACCCGAGCTGGCTTCGCGCGCACATATACAGGTTATTGATGAAATTGCTGAGCATGCAATTATTGATGCGGGCATACCAAAGGACGAAATTTCACTTGTTGCAGCATCACAGGGTCCCGGTTTGATCGGTTCACTGCTTGTTGGATACAACTACGCAAAGGGCTTCGCCCTTTCACGGGGTATTCCATTTATGGGAATAGATCATATTGAGTCACACCTTTTTTCATGTTTTATAGGCAAAGAAGAAATTGAATTTCCATTCATTGCGCTTGTTGTTTCAGGCGGGCATACAATATTGTTCCTGGTTGAAAGTTATCTGTCATACAAAATACTTGGCAATACCCACGATGATGCAGCCGGCGAAGCGTTTGATAAAGTGGCAAAAATGCTGGGACTTGATTACCCGGGTGGTCCCCTGATAGATAAGCTTGCATTAACAGGCAACCCCAAGTTCCATAAGTTCCCAAAGTCTGTTATAAAAGGCAGTCCGTATGATTTTTCATTCAGCGGAATAAAAACCTCAGTGCTTTATTTCCTTAAGAACAATTACCCAACCGATAAAACAAATCTGCCGCTGAACGATATTGCGGCATCTTTCCAGGCAGCGGTGACCGGTTCACTTATAGATAAAACAATCAAAGCCGCGAAGGATAACGGCATTAAGACTATTGCAGTCTCAGGCGGTGTTTCGGCAAACTCCGGACTCAGAAACGGGTTCTTAAAATATGAAAATGAAGGCTATAGCATTTACTTCCCCGAAAAGATATATTCCACTGATAATGCCGCAATGATAGGCTACAATGCCTTTCTTAAGTTCAAAGCAAACGGCGGCAAAGCCGCCTTTAAGGATGAAAACCCGCTTCTTCAAAAAGCATACGCAAGATTCCAGTATTAGCAGAATAAAAACAATTAATGCCTGATAAAAAACAACAAAGAGCGGTAATAGAAGTTGATGAGCAGCTTTTAAGCGATATTTCGGACCTTATCGCAAGCGGCTCAGAAACGCTTCTCAAAAATATCCTGGCGGATATTTATCCGGCTGATATTGCGCTTATAATTGATAATCTTGAATCTGAAGAAGCACTATCCCTCTTCAAACTGCTTGAAGATGAAATACAGGCTGAAGTGATACTTGAGCTTGGAGATCACAGGCGGGATGAAATACTAGACCACCTTTCGATAGGTGAAATTACTGAGATTGTCGGAGAAATGGATTCCGATGACGCGACAGATATTATAGGCGACCTTGAAGAAGATAAAGCCGAAGATGTGCTAGAGCAGATGGAAGCCGAAGATTCAAGCGAAGTAAAAGAACTCCTGAGCTATGAAGAAGATACCGCAGGCGGTATCATGCAGAAAGAGTTTGTTACTGTCAGCCTTACTGACTCCATAAACCGTGCTGTGGAAATTATCCGCGAAGAAGCCCCTGATAACGAACACCTTTACCATGTTTGGGTTACTGATGAAAAGGGAAAGCTGCGCGGCATTGTTTCGCTGAAGAAAATAATTGTAGCCTTAAATACACCCTCTGTAATTATGGCTGATATTATGTCAACAGAAGTAATATCTGTTGATGTTGATACTGACCGCGAAGAAGTTGCTTCTATAATGAGGAAGTATGATATTGTTTCTGTGCCTGTGGTAGACAGAGATGAGCACATTGTCGGCAAGATCTCATTTGATGATATTGCTGAAATTATGGAAGAAGAATTCTCCGAAGATGTGGCAAAAATTGTCGGTTCAGATGCAGAAGAGCTTGAAAGCAAATCACCATTCCAGATAGCATGGCTTCGCCTGCCATGGGTTTTAATAACCCTCGGCATTCAGTTCCTTGCAGGTATAGTGATCAATTATTACGATGAAACACTCGCGAAAGTGCTGCTGCTCACATCTTTTATGCCCATCATTTCCGCTATTTCCGGCAATACCGGCCTGCAGGCATCGGCTATGACAGTACGCGCGCTTTCAACAGGCGGCATATCATTAAGCCGTTGGACGGAACCTGTAAAACGTTCATTGCAGATAAGTTTGATAATTGGCTCAATTTGCGGACTCATAATTGGTTTCATTGGCGCATTCTGGTTCGGCAAAGTGATTTTTGGAGTTGTAGTGGGGATCTCAATGTTAATTTCAATTAATATCTCCGCATTTGTAGGAACAACAACTCCCCTCTTATCCAAAAAGCTTGGTTTTGATCCGGCAATTACAGTGGGACCCTTTGAAACGGCATTCCAGGATGTTGTTGGTATAACAGTTTTTTTGACTCTTGCCACTCTATCACTCAAATGGTTACTGTAAAAAATAATTTATAGCTATAAAAAAATTCACTAAATATCTTTCACCCGCTGATATTGTAACTCAGGCTATGCTGTTGCTGCTTAGCTGCATATATTTCTATTTCAATTTCAAAATTGGATATTGGTTTGTACTGGCATCAGTAAACCTGTTTTTAATATGGGCTATATACCGGCTGGTAAATAAATATGAAATGCTTGCAGAAAAGTATGGCGAGAGCCGGCTAAGTAATTCTTCACCGTTAAAAATGCTCAGGTACTGGTATGGTGTTGCAGCAATTTTATTTATTTTCAAACAGGTTTATATCATCGGTTATGCGCTTAAGCCGATGGATTGGGATCCTGTTTTTATGCGGCTGGATTTTGCGCTCTTTGGTGTGAATCCAACTCAATGGGCATACAGGTTTGAAAATCCTTTCCTTACGGAATTCCTGCAGATAATATACGTTTATTATTACCCAATGATTATGGTATTCGGGCTGGAATTATATTTGTGGAACAGGTATAAGGAATTTAAATACACAATATTTATATTGTTCTTCAGTTTTTTTGTAAGCTATGTATTTTATCTGCTCTTCCCTGCAAACGGTCCCCGCTTTCACCTGCATGATTTTTACGCCATCAACACGGAAATGCCCGGGGTATTTTTAACTGAATACATACGTACATTTCTGAATTTCGGTGAGTCAATTCCTCCCGGTGTCAAAAATCCGCAGGATTTTGTACAGCGGGACGCAATGCCAAGCCTGCATACTATCACCGCATTTCTTATAATGTATTTGTCATGGAAGTTTAAATCGAAGTCGTTTTATTTCTACCTTCCTTATTTTATCTGTATGGTAGCCGCAACGGTTTATTTAAGATATCATTATGTAGTGGATATTGCCGGAGGATTGATAATGTGCGTAATTACAATTCTCATCGGTATGCTTGTTTACCGCAATAAGGATATTCTCACATCTAAAAATACCTGAAGACAATACTTTGTATATTATTCCCGGTTAAAGACTTAAATCGTTTTACCGTTCCGTTATCACCATTTATCACATACAAAATTGCTCCCGGCGGATTTGTCTCACTGGTAAAATATAGTTCATTTGCATTAGGTTCATATGCTATTGTACTGATACTTACATCGCTTGTTGCCGGATAGATATTTGTAAAGCTGATCGTTCCTGAGTTAACAGACCCAAGCCATATTTCCTTTCCTCCTGCAACAACATAAAAACTATTCTGTGTTTTGAACACCAGTTTATCTAAAGATGAGTATATTGTGGGTACTGAAAAGGAATCCAAAGTTGTAATTGTTCCCGGATCAACCCTGTACACAATCTTGTTCAGATTTGTTGAAATAAAAATTCCGTTTACATTATAAATAGCCTGTACCGGCACATAAGGATAGAACAATTTAGTTACACTATAATTTATTTCATCTACAAATGCCGCAGATGGTTCATTATTTAGAGTATTTCTTGTAACAATGTATTTATTAAATCCATATAATACATTTGCCGGGTTACTGCCGACTTCGACCGTATCTTTTACAATATTAAAATCCAGATCGAGCACTGTCACATTCGTACTGCCTGAATTACCAACGACTATCCTGTTGTTATTAATGGCAAATCCATTGGGTTGTGAGCCAAAGCGCAGAGAATCTGCAATAGTATTGTTTAAAGGGTCTATCTTGTATATTGTGCCGTTATTTCCGGGAATGCCAAGCGTGGTAATATAAAGCTTCCTGTCTGAATTCAGCTTCATTTCACCCGGATTTACATTTAGTTTTACACCCGGATTATTTGATGAAAACACAAAATCCGTAACGGAATCCTTAACAGCATCATAATACGCATAATCAGTGCTTGTGGCTGAAGAGTAATAAAGTATATAAGCTCCCGCCAGGGCGTTACCGCCATTATTGGTTATTGTCGGTCCGGTTGAATCATTACATGCATTAAAAAATATTGTAAAGGTTAATATCGTTATAATGATTGTGAATTTATTTGCTTTCATTTTAATAAGATTTATGTTATTCACTTTACTGCTTTATTAATTCTCCAAATTAGTCTCTAAGGCTTTCTGCATTCGTTTGATGTTTCACATTTTTTGCCTTTTCACTTCTGCCTTTTCCTTTTAATACTCTATTCCTTTTCTTGCCTGAATTCCCTTATCAAAATAATGTTTAACTTTCCGGTTTTCTGTTATCAGGTCAACCTTTTCTTCGAGTCCATCAAACAACTTGTGGCCTGTCATAACAAGCTCAAACCTGCGGTTTTTATCATAAAGATCCAGTATATCAAGTACATCCTTTTCTTCAATTAAATGATAATTTGCCGCGGCAACAAATTCATCAAGCACCAGAACATTCTGTTTGCCGTTCAATATCAGATCGCGTACAATTCCCAAAGCCCTTTTTGCTTCTTCAAAATCTTCTTCGGCATTCTTAAATCGGAATGTACCGTCCTCATTCATTCTTTCGCAGCCGCTTGAGTGAAGCTCAACAGGGTAGCCAAGCTCTTTTAGCTTAAAGAAAATTCTGCGCTCAAAGTAATGCTCTTTCGCCTGGTCGTGGCCTTTATCGAACTCAACAATTGCAACACTCATGCCTGCGCCCAGGGCGCGGAAAGCAAGCCCCATAGCTGCCGTGGTTTTACCTTTGCCGTATCCGTAATATAAATGCGACTGGTGTTTTTCTTCGTCGGGTAATTGTTCGTATTCAGCTAGGACCTTCTGTACTTTTTCGCGGTACTTTTTGCCCCCTGCTTTTTTTGCTTCTTCCAGTGTGACTTTTTTCTTATCCATAACCGGAATGCTAACCTATCTTAAAATCTATTTCAATTTTATGGTCACCCAAATCAAGCTGTCTATAAGTAACCTTAGCCATATCCAGCATTTTCTTTGATGCCTTAACGCTATCGGTATCTTTGTATTTATCTGAAAGATAAATGATTTCTTTTATGCCTGATTGTATTATAAGCTTTGTGCATTCATTGCAGGGGAATAATGCAACGTATACCCTTGAACCATGCAGGTCTTTGGTAGAATTAAGAATCGCATTGGCTTCGGCATGCACAACGTACGGATATTTAGTTTCGTTGTTATCCTCTGATGTTTTGCCCCAGGGGAGCTGGTCATCATCGCAGCCAATTGGAAAGCCGTTGTAACCGATACCCACAATTTTGTTGTACTGATTTACAATACAGGCGCCGACCTGTGTGCTGGGATCCTTGCTCCGCTTTGCTGAAAGCAATGCGATACCCATAAAATACTCATCCCACGATATGTAATCTTTTCTTTTCAATAACTATATTAGTAGCACAGACATTTGCGTGACCTTTAGGCCTGTCTGTGATTAATTAATTAAACATATTTCTTCAATTCAACATTCATCTCATCAAGCGAGCCATCATTCAAAATAAGGTAATCCGTATAAGCAATCGGACCCCCCTTATCAAGCTTCTCGATCTCACTTATATCACGGCTTTTTGACTCCTCATAAGTCAGCGGTCTGAAGGGTCTTTTAAGCAGCCTTTCATACCTTAATTCCTTTGTAGTGTAAATCGTAATGAGCTTAAATGCTTCACCGAACTTATCCTTTAATATCTTATACTCTTCCCACGAATAAAGGCTTTCGATGACAACATTATTGTGCTTCATAAACTCTTCAATTACCGGCAGTGACTTTACTGCCATTGCTCCCATGCCGAATTCTTTCCGCAGGTTCTCACGGGTTGCCCGTTCATTGGCTTCATTCACTTCGAGTCCCAGCCTTTTCATTTCATTCATAACTACCTCGCCAAAGTAAACACGCTTATAGCCGCTTTCAACGAAGAATTTCACCGCTTCGCTTTTACCTGAGCCGCACATACCAATTATCGCAATAATTTTATTCAATTAAACACCTCTTTTGAAGGAAGGAAAATTTATTCAATTACAGGTTCAAATTCCGTTTCACCTGTTTTAAGCATTAATTCAATATAGGGATGGCAAAACTGACAGTTCTCGCCAACTTCAATGTATTCTTTAAGCTCATTGATACTCTTCAAACCAAACTTATCTGCAGTCTTTTTCATATCAGAAAACAATACATCGGAACATACGCATTTGGTGACCATAAATCAGTTTAGACTGTTATTCTTATTTTATCTTCTTTAAAATCCTTTTAGCGTTTCTTTTGCCATGAATAATTGTAAGAACTTCAACATTATCATCAAATATATTATAAATCATTCTATATTCGTTTATGAATATCTCACGAATATTCACTTTCATCAGCTCAGGGACTATTCTTCCTCTGTTTGAAAATGCTTTAAGGCTTTCCCCTGCTTCAAACAATGAATCTGCAAAGGCATAAGCATAAAATTTTGAATCTTTGCTTATATATTCACAAATTGCATCAATATCTTTAAAAGATTGCTCAGTCCAAACTACTTTCTTATCCATCTTTTCAGTTTCATCTTCATTTGATCAGTACTATAAGTCTTACCAGCCCTTGCATCAGTCAGTCCCTTTTCAATCTTTTGTAATACATACAAATGATACTGAATATCCTCATATGTACAATCATCAGGCATTTCTTTCAAAAGTTTAGAAGCACTCCTTTTAGGATTCAATGTTTTTGATTTTATTATAGGCATAATACAGTAATTTATATTACTTCTTTTTCAGTTCTTTCATAACCTAATATCGGAGCCAGCCATCTTTCAATTTCTTCAACAGGCATGTTTTTCCTTTGAGCGTATTCTTCGACCTGGTCACGGGATATTTTGCCCACATTAAAGTATTTTGATTCCGGATGCGAAAAATACAACCCGCTGACTGATGATGCCGGATACATAGCGTAGCTTTCGGTGAGTTTAATACCCGTTTTCTCTTCAGCTTCCAACAGATCAAAAATCAATTGTTTTTCTGTGTGGTCAGGCTGTGCGGGGTAACCCGGAGCAGGCCTGATGCCGTGATACTTTTCGGCAATGATATCTTCAATGCTCAGGTTTTCATTCTTGGCATAACCCCAGAATTCCTTTCGCACCAGCTCATGCATCAGCTCAGCGAATGCTTCGGCTAGCCTGTCGGCAATTGCCTTGGACATAATGCTGTTGTAATCATCGTGCTCTTTCGCGAATTTTTCGAGCACCACTTCAATTCCAATACCCGTTGTTACCGCAAAGCAGCCCATGTAATCATTTGCGCCGGATTCTTTCGGTGCTACCAGGTCACTTAAAGCATAATAAGGATCATTGTTTGTCTTTTCAGCCTGCTGCCTTAGAGTATGAAGTGTAGTTATTACATCTTTTCTTTTATCGTTTGAATAAAGCTCAATATCATCACCAACTGAATTAGCAGGATACAATCCAATTACTGCTTTTGCCCTCAGCCATTTGTGTTCAATGATATCATCAAGCAGCTTATTGGCATCATCGTAAATTTTCTTCGCTTCGCTTCCGTAGTTCTTATCATCAAAAATTGCTGGATACTTACCCTTTAGCTCCCATGTTAAAAAGAACGGTGTCCAGTCAATTTTTTCGCGAATTTTATCCAGCGGAAAATCGTCAAAGACTTTATTCCCTGTAAAAGTTGGTTTTGTGAATACTGTTTCCTGCCAATTTATCTTCAATCCTTTTTCACGGGCATCAGCAATTTTCAGGAATTTCTTATTATCTTTTCTGCCTTTGTGAGATATCCTCATGCGCTCGTATTCCTGCTTAACCGCGCCAATGAAGCCCTCACGGTTATCCTTGTTCATCAGGCTTCCGGCAACGGTTACACTTCTTGAAGCATCAAGCACGTGAACTGTTGGATTGGAATAATTCGGCGCTATTTTTACAGCAGCGTGAATTTTAGATGTAGTAGCTCCGCCAATTAAAAGGGGTACTACGAATCCCTGGCGCTCCATTTCTTTGGCAACGTGAACCATCTCGTCAAGTGAGGGTGTTATCAATCCGCTAAGCCCTATAATATCAACATTCTTTTCTTTTGCTATCTGCAGAATTTTTTCGGCGGGAACCATTACACCAAGATCGATAACTTCATAGTTATTGCAGCCAAGTACAACGCCTACAATATTTTTGCCAATATCGTGCACATCGCCTTTTACTGTTGCAAGCAGAATCCTGCCATTGATGCTTGATGCCCCGGCGGCTTTAGCCGCTTCAATGTAAGGCGTTAAGTACGCCACAGATTTTTTCATTACCCTTGCGCTTTTTACCACCTGTGGAAGGAACATCTTCCCTGCGCCGAAAAGATCACCAACAACATTCATGCCATCCATTAAAGGACCTTCAATAACATCAAGCGGCTGCGGGTATTTTTTGCGCGCTTCTTCAGTATCAACATCTATAAATTCAACTATACCCTTAATGAGTGCATGCTTTAATCTCTCTTCAACCGGCGCGTTGCGCCATGCGTTATCAACTTCAATTACCTTACCCTTTGTCTTTATGGTATCGGCAAACTGTACAAGCCTTTCGGTGGCATCATCCCTGCGGTTCAGCAGTACATCTTCAACCAGTTCAAGCAGGTCCTTGGGAATCTCGTCATACACTTCGATCATCCCCGCGTTAACAATACCCATATCCATTCCTGCCTTAATAGCATGATATAAGAATGCTGAATGCATCGCTTCTCTAACAACATTGTTGCCGCGGAATGAAAATGAAATATTGCTCACACCACCGCTTACTTTTGCAAGCGGCAAGTTT
>JAUQWQ010000009.1 GCA_030835085.1 Ignavibacteria bacterium | reverse complement strand
TATCAACCAGGTTCAGCAATGGTATTCTTTTTCCCGGGTCAGTTTCCCAGCCTAACTGGTACATCCTTGATGGTCCGAGGTTTTCCTGTGAATTGAACTGCATCCAGAAATTTCCAAAACCGGGTCTGCCCTGAATAGCAGGATTTTGTATCTGTTTGACTTGAGCATAAGTAACTGATACCTGTTCAGGTATGAATGTCTTCAATAATTTCAGAAGGTCAGCGGGATTCTGGTCCTGGAATTCTTTTTTAGAACCTCCCATTAGGTTATTTGTCTTTGAGAACAGCTTAAAAATATTGTTCAGCTTAACGAATGCCGTTGCCTGCAGGTCACTATTGAATCCGACATTACTTCCCTGTGCATTATTGAACTGTGAAGCGCGCCAGCCGTAAATTACCCTGTAACTGCTCGTCAGGTCAACAAAATCCCTTAACCCGGGAATATTGAATTTTGGATTGATGGAAACGGTTTGAGAGTAGTCAAGTTCTTTTCCCCAGTTTATCAAACCATTATTAAAGAATATGTCATCAAAAATTTCAGCATTATTCCTTTGCAGCCTCAATGAATCATTGGTAGTTTCAAGATAAGTAAGGTCACTGCCTGAACGGAATGAATAATCACCTTGCAGGTCTATCATCCAGTTTTCAATGAATTTCCAGTTCATAGTAAAACCTCTGCTGGCATCAAACTGCCTGGAAGTAGGGCTGCCGGTAAAGCTTGATCTTAATTTTTCATCTCCGCGCCTTCTGTTAAAACTGCCTGATAGGGCAATGTTATTTGTAAACAGCGGAGCAAGCGGCATGAAGGGGAAGAAGAAATACATTCTTGCTTCCTTGAATTCTTCACCAAAGGGCAGGAATTTGCCGATCTTTAAATTAAGTGAATTCATCAGATCAATATCTGTGCTCATTCCAACGGAACCGTTCATATCCCACGCATATTTGCTCTCAAGTGTCGGGTTTCTTTCTATATATGAATTCCTTACGAAGCTTACTTCAAGCTTGTTAAGTATCTGCTGAACAAAGAAATTCTCCCCGGGGAAAGTGAATTTCGCTCCGGTTATTGAAAACCTGTTTGCGATCCTTAATGTCTGTGCAGCAACCCTTATCTGGTCAGCGTAATAGGCCGCAATTTCAGGGTTATCAGGATAAAGATTGAGCATTTCCTGGTATTTATTATTCGCTGCGGTTTCAAGCTCAATATCAGTTGCAGGCAGGTACCTGGGTTTATCCAGTACTTCCTGGTGCGAAAATGAAATTGGCAATGTAAAGAAATCCTTGAATTTTACAGAGACATACTTTGAAAGCAGGGCATTAATTATCTTGTGGGCATTAACAACACCCGATAATTCCCAGCTGTTTGCAGTAGTTAAATTACCAAAACTTGTTTCAAGTGAATGGAAATTGGGATCTGTTTTATTATAATTGAAATTAAGTGTCGCCAGATCAGCTATCTTTAAGCCTGCGCTTAAATTGAATGCGTATCCGCTGGCATCATTTGTTTTAATGACCCTCATTTCATCAAACCATATCGAACCCGAAAGTTCACGGGTAATTATCGGGTCATCATTGTTATTATAAACCCCAAGTGTTATCTGCCTTACATCCCTAATTGAAGGACTTCCTATCACCCCGTATACAGCGCCCGGGGGACCGTTAATGACGGGTTCGTAGTGAATTAAACCTGTAGAATCTGCTTTCTGTTTAATAGCCGCCAATTCACTTAAATTAATAATAACCTCGTTAAAGGTATTCCATGGTGTCATAGGCCTGGTATCAGGTCTTATCGGCGCTCTGTATTCATAATAATTCGATGTATCGCTTCCAAGCCTGACAACTACAGCCGCATCATATTTATTTGTGTTGGTATATGTGAAAGAACTATCGCCGTTCACAAATACTTTAAAGATCTTGTAATTTACCAGGTCGTAAGGCCGGGTAGTAAATGATTTATAAACATATTTTCCCTGCCCGGGCAGCAAATTAGAAATATCAAGCGACATTGACTGCTCGTTTGAAAGAACATTCTGGTCAACCTGAGTCTGGTCTCTTTGCCTTAAACCTTCAACCGGGGGGGAGTAATAATTCGGGTTATCTTCAATGTTCACAACCGAAACAGAATATGTCGTATCGCTTTTATTCTGTTTTACCCACTGGTTACCGACAAGATTAAAATCAACTATTTTTATCTGTGTCTGCTGCTCAAAACCCTTGAACCAGACTCTTGCATATTGAATATTTGTCAAGGTTGCATTATTACCTACTGTGCGTTTCCACTGGTCAAGCGGTATTATAAACTGGTACCATCCTGCATTTCCGCCGCCGGCAACAAACGGGTGATTTGTAAATGAAACGGAATCAAGAGGAATTGAATATTCAAAATAGTTATTAATAAGGTCCAGGTTACCGTTATTGTTCAGATCTTCAGTATCAATTCTTTTTGCTTCAGTTAAATTGGTAGCATTCTGCTCAGTACCGTTAAAAGATACATAGTTATTGCTTCCCTGTACCCATTGATAATCATCACGGCTGGGGTCACCGCCGGTCTCAGCGGTTAATTCACTAAAAGTAATATTTTCCTGGCTGTTTGGCTGACCGTCAATACCGTTATCTTCACCAACATCCAGCTGACCGCTGCTGTTCTTATCTTCAGTGTGATAATTGGTGTTGGGGTTGGATGTATTAAGAGGCATCCTTTTGGATGTAATTATCTTTTCAGAAATGGTGCCCAGATCTATTAACATCCTTGCAGAATCGTTCTGTATCGGCTGACCGCCGTTAACCTGCATCCAGACTTCTATATAGTTTATGTTCTCATCTATCAGGTTTGTTTGTGAAGAGTTGATATACTTAAATACACCGCTCCATTTATTTTCAGCTGGACCCTCGGCAGCGAATTCGTTATACTTAATATAATTATAAGCGCCCACTGAATCCGGTTTTATATCAAAAACCATTGGTGTTAAAGACTGGTTTTGGTTGCTTGCAACACTTCGGTTCGGATAAACCTCGAGTATAGGAACATTGTTAAGCAGGTTATACCAGTTCAGCCTGCCGCGCTTCCTGCTCATTAAACTGTCTCTTTCTGTATCAGAGATCACATTTGGAACGAGGACGTTATCGTAAGGTATTGAAGATAATGTCCATGAAAGGGGATTAAGACCAAGCGGAATAACTTTCTTTACACCTTCAAAATCATCAATGTATGCAACAGCTTCACCGTTATCACTCGGGATAATACTTTTCAGAGTATTGGGGTCAGGGAGCATAAATGCAATTTCACCTTTAAGATTCAGGATCGATTCTTCTTTGGTGTTATAGCCCGGTATCTTGTTTACAAGCTTGGTTAAAAAATTTGTTTTAATATCTGTCGAAGCATCGAAACCTATTATTGTATTGTTAGTTGGTTCTTCGCCGATCCTTATTTTGTTATTCAGCGTCTGTTGTTTTAAGTTTATGAGTGTAAAACCAAGATAAGTGGTTTTGTTGAACTGGAACTCAGCCCTTGTACCCAAAAGAGTTTTGGATGCGAGCTGGAACAGGTCATTTGTTTCGTATGTTATCTTAAGGTTTGCTCCTGTAACCAGTGCTGATGCATTTATAATTACAAGTTCACCAAGCGAGTAATCTATGGAGTAATCAATACCCTGGGCTAGCTCAACTGTACCGTTGAATACTTTTACGCTTCCTTCAACCAGGTTGAAACCCAGTGAGTATCTTGATGATGCTTCACCTTTTACTATACCTTTAAAAGAGAATTTAATGTAACCTTCATTCTGGGCAGTTGTTTTTGATGAATTATATATCAAAGAATTTCTGCCTATATAACCTGTATCTATCTGCTGCTGGATAAGCTGGTCGGTGAACGGTCTTAAATTCGGGAAAATTATATTTCCGTTTGCAAGATCTATTGTATTACCGGGAAAGAAATCGAATTCATTATCACCATCGGGAAGGTTGCTGCTTGGATTACCGTTTTGCCTGTAATCAACACCGGTAATGTTCATGAATGATCTGCCGTTCTTTGGACCTGAGCCGTTATATGTTGATATCGGATTCTGACCGGGTTCTGTATAATAAATATTAAATTTCAGATTTGACGGGTCATTATTTATATTCCTTGCAGGAAGATTATAAATATTTTTCAGCATCCTGTTCCATAACCGGGCATAGTTCGTGTCCTGGTCGGGGGGTTTCTGGCTTTCATACCGCAAAAGCCTTAGTTTCAGCATCGCATTAGATGAAACCTGGTTATCAAAGTCACCTATCTGGAATCCGGTACCTGAAGAATCATTATACTTAAAAGCCACGGCAATAGCATCCTTGCCCAATTGCTGGAGATTACCGTTCAATGTAATGTACCCTGCGTAGCGGTTCCATGTGAACTCTGAAGCATCGAGCTTAACAAAATTTCCTATTAAAACGTGACCGGGAATTGCAGTAGTTGTATCTGTATACTGGGTATAACCTCCAGTTGGCCTGATCGGCATATCATCAACACCGTAAACAAATCTTTTATTCGGGTTATTAGGTTCTGCATAAACCCAAACCTGTATTTCAGTGACATCCAGAGAGGTATTTTGTCCCGTGTAATAACGATTGAAAAAATGGCCCCATCTTTCATCAAGCAGGTAATTTGTTTCCGCGTAATCATAGATAGAAATATCAAACGGTGTTTCAACGGAACCGCCCGTGATGTTTACTTCTTTCTTTTCTGATTTTTTCTGCGAAGCAATGGTTGTAAGTGTAAGCGGACCCAGCTTGAACTGTGCTTTTACGCCAAAGAGCGCTTGTGTGCTTCCTATAAGATTCGAACGGGTTTCAAGGGATACGTTACCGGCTTCGATCAATTGAATAACTTCATCCGGATATCCTGTATACTTAAGCTTTAGCTGGTTCTCAAATTCAAATGTTCGCTGTGAGTTCCAGTCAGCATCTACTGTCAGCTTATCACCAACGGTACCCTTTGTGGTAACCTGTACTTCCTGCTTGAAGTTGATATTGTTCTGGTTCTGTGATTCAGAAAGAATTGTGGATAGATCATTAGTACTGCGCTGGTAAGATGCGGTGATATCAATGATACCGTTAATTTTCAGATTAATTGTCGGCGGACCGAAAATTGTTTCGGTTGCAAACGGAAGGGGAATGGTTATTTCTGTTATATTCTTGAATAATTTTTCCAGGTCATCCTGCGTTTCAATCTGGAATTTTTCAGATACTATCCTGTAGAACTGGTCCTTGACTGAAAGCTGGCTTCTGAGCTCGATATATTTATCAAATGGAATTACAAGCGGAACCTTTAACTGTTCGCCATCAATTGTTTCAGTAATTATTGCATTATTAAGAGAATCAAATTTAACACTGTAATTAACCTGGGATGAACCATAGAGCAATAAAGATGAACGCCAGTTCCCGTAATCAGGCACCGGTTCATCGGTTCTTTCAAATTTAAAATTATTCACCCTTGCAGTTGAGTCAATCGGACCCCTGATCTTGGTGGTATCGCTTATTAATGAGGTATCAATGTAAGAGCCGGATGTATCGACGAACCCGATCTGGAACTTACTTCTATCCCTGCCCTGAGCGAAAGTATCTTTGAATATGCCGGTAACCGCCATAAATGAGATGGCAATCAGAAGATACTTCATGTAATTGGTTTTATTTTTTAACAATAATATACTCTAAGATTTAAAACCGTAATTATTGCTTCATAGGCATTTTTAGTTTGTAATTACGTAATTTTAGGTTTTGAACTCAAATAATGCAAGCCCAAAATTTTACAATGATAAATTTTGTCATTTTATTAAAATATTATAGTGACCTTGTTTATTTTTCATAAAAATGCTATTTTTATAAATAAACTTGAAATGCAGCTTAAATAGTGTGAGAAAAGGAGCTAAGACTTCGAATCAGACCACGAATTTGAAATTTCAGATCATTGGAATAGCCTCTCTGCCGGTCACAATGGCAACGGCTGCGGCAATGGCAAACTAAGCGGAAAAGTGCTGGTGCTGAACCAGAACTATGAAGCTATGAGCATTTGTAATGTACAAAGAGCCGTTGTACTTCTTTTCCTAGGCAAAGCCGAGCTCATTTCATCTAAAGATTCCAAAAGAGTATATTCAGTCAGATCAGCATTGCCATTTCCGACAATTGTAAGGCTTAGAGTGTACATAAAAGTTCCTTATAAAAAGATCGTTCTTTCAAGAAAAAATATTTTAAGGCGCGATAATCATAAATGCTCATACTGCCAGCGGGCTGACCTGCAATTAACTATAGATCACATTGTCCCCAAATCAAAAGGCGGCGATGATACCTGGGAAAACCTTGTGACAGCATGTGTGAAGTGCAACAATAAAAAAGGCGACCGCTCACCCGAAGAAGCAAGAATGCCGCTGCTTAAAAAACCATCAAGGCCATCTCACATAACTTTCATGAAACATTTTGTAGGCAGGGTAGATGATGACTGGAAACCTTATTTGTATATGAATTAGGTTTACAGAAAGCGCTCACAGCAGCACATGCATTCCTGCAAATGCCTTAAATGTCATCCCGCAGAGCGGGATCTCGCTTTGCTCAAAATGCCAAAGCCCAAATGTCAAAAATTCTAAATTGGTCAATTCAGATCTAATGGATTATCTTTCGTTTTACTAATGCAGAAAATTTATCACGAAAATTTATAAATTAAAATCATAACATAACTTAATGCTGGAATACAAAATTTACATTAACGGTGAATTCAGAGATGCATCTGATAAAGGCACCATGGATTCTGTTAATCCCTACGATAAAAGCGTTTTCGCGAAGCTTGCAAAATCAACCATTGAAGATACCAAACTTGCGATTAAAGCAGCGCGGAATGCCTTCGATAGCGGCGTGTGGTCAGGCAAAACAAACGAAGAACGCAGCGCAATTTTGAAACAAATAGCGGATAAGATAAAAGAAAATTCCGCGATGCTGCAGGAATTGGAAATTCAGGAGTCAGGCTCAACTTACAAGAAATCAAAGGACGATATGTTTTTAACATATCGTGCTGCAAGCACTTTTGCAAAGCTTACGCTTACCGATCTCAACGAAACACTCGATATTTCTAAAGAAGGCGTAAGCAAAAATCTTTTGGTGCGTGAGCCTGTGGGAGTTGTTGCAGCAATTATTCCATGGAACTTCCCGCTGCAAATGGCAATGTGGAAGATAGGTCCCGCTTTAGCCGCAGGCTGCACGATAGTGCTGAAACCTGCCCCTGAAACATCAGTCAGCGCGCTTGAGCTTGCGAAAATTATTGATTCAACAGACCTGCCAAAGGGTGTTGTAAATATAATCACGGGTGATGCAGAAGTTGGCGAAGAGATGGTAACAAATCCGATGGTTGACAAGGTCGCTTTTACCGGGTCAACTGAGATCGGCAGGAAAGTAATGTCACTTGCATCGGCAACAATGAAAAGTGTTACACTTGAGCTTGGCGGAAAATCAGCAAGCATAATTTTAGATGATGCCGATCTTGATCTTGCAATTGACGGTTCAGCTTACGCGGGATATTTCCATAACGGGCAATGCTGTGTGGCAGGTTCACGTTTGATTTTAACCAACAAGAATTACGATGAAGTTGTTGAGAGATTAAAAGCCAAGCTTGCAAAAATGAAAATAGGAAATCCTATGGATAAGGATACCGATATTGGTCCGATGGTTAGCGAAAAACAGCAGAAGCGCGTATTGGATTATATTTCTATTGGAAAAAAAGAAGGCGCGAAACTTGTTTATGGCGGGGGAGTACCTAAAGGATTTGAATCAGGCTGTTATGTTGAGCCGACACTGTTTGCTGATGTAAATAATGATATGCGAATTGCTCAGGAAGAAATTTTCGGTCCCGTGCTTGCTGTGATAAAAGCTGAGAGTGAAAATGATGCAATACGTATAGCAAATGCTTCAAGTTTTGGGCTTGCAGGCGGTGTATGGTCACGCGACAACGACCGCGCTTTAAATGTTGCGAAGCAGCTCAGGGCGGGAACCATATGGATAAATGAATGGCATATCCTCAACGATAAAGCGCCGTTTGGCGGCTATAAGCAAAGCGGAGTTGGCAGAGAGCTTGGCATTGAAGGCTTGAAAGCGTACACAGAAGTTAAACACATTCACATTGATGAAGTGCTTGACCGTAAGAAGAAATTCTGGTATAATGTAACAGTGCCGCAGGATTGATCACAGATTATTTTGATTAAATGATTTCACAGAATTCAAAGGCGACTTATTTGGGTCGCCTTTTTTATGCTTAGTGCCGGGTTCCGATGTTGTCATTCCTTTATTTATTGAATAAAACCCAATTTTTGAGTAAGTTTGTTAATAAATATGTACCCAAATATTAAATAAAACTTGTCTTTAAAATAATAAATTGAAAGACGTACTCGAAAATACTCTGTTACAAACTTCGTCAGATATACGGATTAATACTCCTATAGACTTTAATATAGTTAAACAGAAGATCGAAGAATCAAAGCTACCTTGTGTAGGCAAAGCATCAATCAGAGAAATAAGATCCCTTATAAACTCAATAGAAAAAGCAAGCGGCAAAAAATTCATCAGAATGGAAATGGGTGTCCCCGGACTTCCTGCTTCAGAAATTGGTGTAAACGCTGAAATTGCAGCATTAAAAAAAGGCGTAGCCAATGCTTATCCTGAAATTGAAGGAATCACAGAATTAAAACGTGAAATATCAAGGTTCATAAAACTGTTTTTAGATGTTGAAGTTCAGGAAAAGTCCTGCATACCATGCACAGGCTCAACCAGCGGAAGCTTTGTTACGTTCTTAACGCTTGCCCGCGCTGATAAAAACAAGGATACTGTCCTGTTTTTGGACCCGGGTTTCCCCGTTCACAAAATGCAGCTAAAGGTTCTTGGTATTAACCAGACAAACATTGACGTTTACAAATTCCGCGGTGAAAAACTGCGCGATGCACTTGAGGAAAAATTAAAAGCCGGTAATATTTCGTGCCTCTTATATTCAAATCCAAACAATCCGTCATGGATTTGTTTTACTGATAAAGAGCTCAAAATAATAGGAGAGCTTTGCACAAAGTATGACGTTATTCCGATAGAGGATCTTGCATATTTTAACATGGATTTCCGCAAGGATTATTCCAAACCCGGCAAGGGACCCCACCAGCCATCAGTTGCGAAGTATTGCGATAATTACATGATACTGGTTTCGGGTTCAAAGATATTTTCATATGCAGGGCAGAGAATAGGCTGTATAATAATTTCAGATAGTCTGTTTAAACGTGATTACCCTGATCTGCTCAGGTATTTCTCGAGCCCGAATTTTGGTCACACTATGATATTTGGTGCAGCTTACTCCGTAAGCGCGGGTGTAACACACTCCACTCAATACGCATTTGCGGCTCTGCTTAAAGCTGTGAATGACGGCGACCATGACTTCATCAAAGAGGTTAAGATATACGGCGAGCGCGCGAAAAAAATGAAAAAGATGTTCCTCGATAACGGTTTCAGGATAGTGTATGACCATGATGACGGCGAGCCTATCGCTGACGGTTTTTATTTCACCGTAGCTTATGATGGCTATTCAGGTGAAGACTTAATCGAGCAGTTGTTATACTACGGCATCAGTGCAATATCGCTCAGCAATACGGGAAGTCTGCGTAAAGAGGGAATAAGGGCTTGTGTATCGCTGGTACATGATTCACAGTTACCGGAGCTTGAAGAAAGATTAAAACTGTTTCACGAAAATCATAAACAGTAGGTTTACTTAATAATCAACATAGCTGAAAAAAGCAAATTACGTAATATTAAAATTTTAAATTTATAACCAGGTGAACAATATTCTATCTATTCTGATCTTTGCGCCAATTATTTTAGGTATCCCCATTTTATTTTTTGGAAAGAACGAAAAGCTTATCAAAATTTATTCATTGGTGATATCTTCCGGTGTGTTCGGGCTTTCATTATATTTGTTTTCAATATATAACGCGGCAAATCCTGATTACCAGTTCATTGAGCGGTTTCAGTGGGTAAAGGATTTTAATATATTCTACCAGCTGGGTGTTGATGGTATATCAATACTCATGGTAATGCTTACCGCGTTCATTTTCCCGGTTACAATACTTGGAGTGTGGAATTCCGTGACAACAAGGGTTAAGGAATTTTATTTCCTTCTGCTCCTGCTTATGGGCGCTTTATTCGGAGTGTTCCTTTCACTTGATCTTATTTTATTCTATATGTTCTGGGAGCTTATCCTTATACCGATGTATTTTATCATCGGTTTCTGGGGCGGCAAGAACAAATTCTATGCTAATTTAAAATTCTTTTTATATACAATGTTTGGCAGCTTGCTGATGCTTGTTGCTATAATATGGATATCACAATACTTAACTCCTCAGTTAGGGAAGTTTACTACAGATTATCTGGCGCTTAAAACAGTTTCACCATATATCCCTGAAGCTATCCAGGTATGGCTTTTTGTTTTCTTTGCCATCAGTTTTGTTATCAAGGTGCCGATGTTCCCGTTCCACACATGGCTGCCCGACGCTCACACAGAAGCGCCTACTGCGGGAAGTATTATCCTTGCAGCCGTGCTGCTTAAAATGGGTACATACGGATTGCTAAGATTCTCAATGGAAATGTTCCCCTTAATATTCATGAAATATGCCTGGCTGCTCGCGCTGCTTGGAGTGATAGGTATCATTTACGGCGCACTTGTTTGCATAGCGCAAAAGGATATTAAAAAGCTTGTCGCATATTCATCTGTAAGTCACATGGGATTTATTCTGCTTGGTATCGCAGCAATGACGGTTGAATCAATTCAGGGCGGAATAATACAGATGGTCAACCATGGCTTATCCACCGGCGCACTGTTTATGTTTGTCGGCTTTTTGTATGACAGACGCCATACCCGTGAGATTGCTGATTACGGCGGCATTCTTAAAACCATGCCTATTTACGGCTCATTATTCCTGGTAATTGTTCTCTCATCGATCGGTTTACCCGGTCTCAATGGCTTTATCGGTGAATTTATGATTCTTATCGGTTCGTTCAATTCACCATTACTGCATAACCATACATATACAATTGCCGCAACAACAGGTGTTGTGCTAAGTGCAGTATATTTGTTATGGATGTATCAAAGGGTACTGCTTGGACCTATAACCAAAGAAGAAAATAAAACTATACCTGATCTTAATTTCAGGGAGATATTTGCCTCTTCACTTCTGATAATATTCATTGTATGGATAGGGGTTTACCCGAATACTTTCTTAAGCAAATCAGAAGCGTCGGTCAATAAGCTTATACAGAATGCTCAGACTATAAAAACCAATCTGATAAAGCTTCCATAATCAATAATAAATAACTGGACTTTGATGGAACCTAACATTTTTAGCGTTCTTCCCTTTATATTTTTGCTGCTTTCTATTGCGGTTATGCCCTTTATTGCCCCTAAGTTCTGGCATGAAAATTATCATTATGTATCGTTAGGATTAGCCTTTGTAACTGCTGTTTATTACATCATTATTACAAAGGGGTGGGACCTAATGCACTCCCTTGAAGAATATATAATGTTTATTTCATTACTTACAGCGTTGTATGTTGTGGCCGGCGGGATATTGATAAATATCAAAGGACTTGCTACACCATTAAGAAATACAGTTCTGCTTGCAATTGGCGGTGTGCTTGCTAATTTGATCGGTACAACAGGGGCTTCAATGCTTCTCATCCGTCCTTATATTAAGTCAAATAAACTAAGGATAACAAATTTCCATATAGTTTTTTTTATATTCATTGTATCCAACGTAGGGGGCGCTTTAACTCCAATTGGTGACCCGCCATTATTCCTTGGTTTCTTAAAAGGCGTTCCGTTCTTCTGGATAATGGATAAAGTTTTCTTTAAATGGCTTTTAGCGCTTCTTGCGCTGCTTATTATTTTCTACATAGCCGATTATATAAATTTTAAAAAGGCTCCCCGGGAAATTGAAGAACGTGAAAGAAAAGCTAAGGAAAAACTTTCTATTGTAGGCGGATATAACTTTATATTTCTTGCCGTTATTATCGCTTCGGTTTTTATTACAGAACCGCTCTTCTTAAGGGAAGGAATAATGCTCTTAACTGCTTTTATTTCTTACAAGGTAACAAAAAAAGACATTCATAAAAGAAATCATTTCAATTTTCATCCTATAAAAGAAGTTGCATGGCTATTTATAGGTATTTTTATAACAATGACGCCTGCGCTTGAGCTGCTCAGAGTGCATTCAACAGAACTGGGAATAACTTCACCAACACAGTATTACTGGCTGACCGGAGCTCTTTCGGGATTCCTTGATAATGCTCCTACTTACTTAACTTTCCTCACAGCGGCAATGGGTATACACGGTCTTGATATCAACAGTGTGCAAAATGTACTGGTTTTCATTGCCGAGCATGAAAAGCACGTTGTAGCGATATCGATTTCAGCTGTATTCTTCGGTGCTATGACATATATCGGTAACGGTCCCAATTTTATGGTAAAATCAATTGCAGATAACCAGAATGTCGAAACTCCTTCATTTTTTGAATACATGTATAAATACTCGTTACCCGTTTTAGTACCATTATATGTTTTGATATGGTGGCTGTTTATTATGTAATTTCCGCATAAATGCCCTTGTACACGCTTTTTTTTAATTTTATATTTGTACTATGCTATCACAAAAGAAATGTAAATGCGGAAATTCTCTTGGTGACCCTATGATAATTCCCAAAACGCGTTATAACAAAAAAGGATACTTCTGGCTTTCCATGGGTTACAGTGCAAAACCAACTGAAGTAATTTTCCAGTGCCAGAACTGCGGGGAAATAATAGACTCATCTACTGATGAAGAAGTGATAGAAAAGTACCGTTATAATTCTGATATTTCACAATAAGGATGATTTGAAACAAATTTAATAATATTTTCATTAACCATTTCACAAATGAAAACAATTACCTTCTTAGCCCTCGTATTATTTTTTAACTTAATGTTTACCGGTTCCGTTTTTTCTCAATCAACTGCCAGGGAACGCTTAAATTACCCGCTGGCGCTTGATATTCCCGGCTCAGTGAATAAAATTCCGGGTCCCTTAAACACTATGCCAAACCCTTTGGAATTCTTCAATATCAATATTTCACAGAATTCAGCTCCGCAGAATGAGCCATCGGTTAAGATAAGCAGGAAAGATACCAATAAAGTTGTTGCCGCATGGCGTGATTTCAGGTACGGCATCGATCCTAACGCCAACAGGCGTGTTGGTTACAGTTATTCAACCAATGGCGGTCTTACATGGTCAGTTTCCAGGCTGCTGGATTCAACATTACTTCCCGGCGGTTTGACAAGGAACAGCGATCCGGTTGTTGCGGTTGATACAGCCGGTAATTTTTATATTGCCGTGATTGCAATACAGGGTCTATCAGGCGGTAATTTAACGCTTGCAGTATATAAATCAACCAACGGCGGGCAGACCTTCCCTGAGGCATTTATCTGTTCACAAACAGGCACTGAAGATAAAGAATGGTTAACTACAGATCTCAGCAGTACCAGTCCGTTTTTAAACAGTTTATACATAAGCTGGACAAGTTTTTCGCTGGGAGGAATTAAACTTACCAAATCAACAAATTCCGGTGTGAACTGGTCAACCCCTTCAAACGTTAGTGATGTTACCGGCGGTGTACAGGGTTCCGATATCTGCATAAGTAAAGATGGCCAGGTAAATGTTGTATGGCTTGGGTTCAGTGTTGATGCTGAAGTTACTTTTGACCGTTCAACAGATGGCGGTGTGACATTCGGCACGGATCAGATAATCACATCTGGAGTATTCCCGGAAGGTTTGCCGAATGATGTTAATACTTTCCCGACAATTGCAACTGATAACAGCTCGGGTCCCAGAAGCGGCTGGATTTATGTAGCATTTGCTGATAACCGCAGCGGTGATTGTGATGTTTTTTTAACAAAAAGTACAAACAGCGGTGTAAACTGGTCAGTTCCTTTGAGGGTAAACAATGATGCGATCGGGAACGGAACGGTACAGTACTGGCCAACTATAGCAGTAAATGATGCGGGTAATATTGCAATATTATTTATGGATACGAGGAACAATGTAAGTAATACAGTGATAGAAGCTTTTGTTGCCAGATCTTATGATGGAGGCGTTACGTTTACAAATGAGTTGTTAAGCACAGAGCCATCCCCGACACTGATACCGGGTTCGAATGTAAGGTTTGGCGATTATATTGATATGGATTATGCCGGCAAACGTTTGGTACCCGTGTGGACAGATGAACGCGCAGGCGGTTTTAATATGGAAATATTTACATCTGAAATTGATGAGCTTCTGCCAGTGAGCGGAAATAACGGTAATCTGCCGAATACATTCAGTCTAGAACAGAATTACCCGAACCCGTTCAATCCTTCGACAAAAATATCTTTCAGCCTTCCTAAAGCATCGGAATTGAAGATAGAAGTGTATTCTGCATTAGGTACATTAATTAAAACCATAGCAAGCGGCAATTTCCCGGCAGGGAAGCACACCATGAACTTCAACGCAGGCTCGCTTTCAAGCGGCGTGTATTTCTATAAGTTAACAGCAGGTGAGTTTACGCAAACCAGATCAATGATCTTAATAAAATAGGAAAAATGTTTAAAGATTATAAATACACATGTGTTGATAGATTCTTGAACTACGTAAAGGTTGATACGCAGTCAGACCCGAATTCTGAAACATACCCTTCAACAGAAAAACAGAAGAACCTTGGCAGGATCTTGGTTGCTGAGCTGCTTGAAATGGGTATCAAAGATGCCCATATGGATGAATTTGGGTACGTTTTCGGGACAATTGAAAGCAATACTTCTAAAAAAGTACCTGTAATATGCTTTTGTTCGCATATGGATACTTCACCGGACTCCAGTGGTGAAAATGTTAAGCCAATTATTCACAAAAATTACACGGGGGGCAGTATTACGCTCCCCGGTGATAAATCGCAGGTTTTGACTCCCGATGTGCACGCTGAGCTGAAAAATCAGATAGGGAATGATTTAATCACAAGTGATGGCACAACCCTGCTTGGAGCTGATAATAAAGCGGGTGTAGCTGAAATTATGGATGCAGCAAACTACCTGATAGCACATCCGGAAGTTAAACATGGCAGGATAAGGATTCTATTCACTCCCGATGAAGAGGTTGGCAGGGGAGTTGAAAAGCTGTATATGGCAAAACTCGGTGCCGAATATGGCTATACTATGGATGGCGATAAAGCGGGCTGTGTTGAAGATGAGACGTTTTCGGCGGATTCCGTTACAATAAAGATAAACGGTGTCATAACCCATCCCGGTTCAGCCTACGGCAAGATGGAAAACGCAATTAAAATTGCGGGTGATATTATCGCCGCTTTACCCAAAGATACACTTTCACCTGAGACCACAAAAGGACTAGAGGGCTTTATTCACCCGGTTTCAGTAAAGGGCGGCGCTGAATACACTGAGGTAAAGTTCATCATTCGTGATTTTGTGACAGCTGGTCTTGCTGAAAAAGAAAATACTCTAAAAAGCATAACCAATAAGGTATTATCTTCTTATAAAAATAGCAGTTATGAGTTTATAATTGAAGAATCTTACCGCAATATGAATGAGGTTCTTAAAACCGTACCATTTGTAACTGAGTATGCTTTTGAGGCTGTAAAGCGGGCCGGACTCACACCATTCAAAAAGTCAGTTCGCGGCGGAACGGATGGCTCGAAGCTCTCCTTTATGGGGCTGCCGTGTCCGAATGTGTTTGCAGGTGAGCATGGCATCCACAGCAAGCAGGAGTGGTGCAGCGTGCAGGATATGCAAAAAGCGGTCGAGACAATTGTGCATTTATGCATAATTTGGGAGGAGAAAGCTTAGAAGAATAAACACGAATACAAGAATTAACACTTTATATTTTATCATTATTTATAACCTAAATCACTATTATAATGAAAACCCAATTAGCCCTTTTTTTGCTTTCGTTAAGTTTTTTTATTGTCGTTTCTGAATATTCTCAGAATTTGAATGGAAACAGATGGGAAGTAACTGAATCTGGTTCTGTTAATTCTACCTGGATCGAAAGGGGAGACAGCGGCGTATTTGATACTGAATTCACTGATAACGAAGGTCAAAAAATTGTTGCTGTATATAAGGTTTCCTTTGATGATGATATGGTCTTTATTCAAAGGATATTCAGCAGTAATGGGGTATATTGTTCAATAAATGGGAAATTGAACGCAGATAGCAATATTATAAGCGGGATTTGTTATTATCCACTTAACAATTCTAATAGTACATGGAAAGCAGTGGTTAAAGGTTTAAGATCGGAAGAGATCAATTTAACAGGTAAGTGGAAATGCAACGATAACGGAATATATTACATAAGGCAATCCGGAGATACAATCTCCTGGTATGGTGAACAACAAAAAGAGATTATTGAATTTACAAATGTTGCAAACGGCAGGATCGAAAAGGATAGGATATATCTGAACTGGTATGACGTACCAAAAGGAACAATTTTGGGGAAAGGGGAAATTATTCTCAGAATTATTTCGTGTGATACATTAGAAAGAATTTCTGCTACCGGAGATTTTGGCGGTTCAAAATGGGAACGAATGAAAGTTTCTGTTGATAAATAACATATAACTTTAAAATGAAAACTATAATAACCTTAGCTTTATTCATCATTGCAATGCCTTTGCAATCGCAATCTAATCGTATTTATTCAGTATCCATTAACGGCGGCGGATTTTTCCCTTCAGGAGATCGTTTCGGCAGCCTTTCAACAGGATATAATGCTGGAGTAGATATTGAGACTCGCAAGAGTAATTTTGGGCTTTTTCTGGGTACAAAACTGAATTTGGTTAAATACCAAGGTATTACTTATGAAATGGAGGTAGGTGTTGAGCCTCCTGATCTGGAGACTATGACAATCGGTGAAATTACCGCTGGTGCCAGATGGTATTGGGGTGTGATTGACAAACTGAACCTAAATCTTGATTTAGGTTTAGGCATTTATACAGGTAATTATTTTCAGAAGATCCATTGGGGCATCCAGCCCGGTTTTGGAGGCAGTGTTCCTGTTTCAAGGAAATTATCCGCCAATCTGAATGTTAAGATCAATGTACTTGAAGTTGAGGAATGGGAGACCTATGCCGGGGTTTATCTGGGGTTGAGGTATAGTATAAATAAATAAGGTAGCGTTCGGCTAAAGAATTCCTGTTCAATTTAACAGAAGAAATTCACCAAAAAAAATTATATGGTAAAAAATCCCCATCCAAAATATTTTGCACCTCGCAAATTTAGAGCAATCAAAGAAGTTTAGAATATTCGGGCTTTTAATCCCCCTTTTAAAGGGGGACTAGAACTTGTATACCATTATGCTTCAATTGAACTATTTTAACTTTCATCGTACATCTACGACGGGGATTCTCTATGTATCACGGGTTATCCGGAAATGCGCCTTCTTCCCATACATGGAAATTCATGCCGAACGGATCACTGAACATTATGGAGTGTTCGTTATACTCCTGCGTAATTGTACAGTTCTCTGCAAGCAAAGCCTGCTTTGCTTCTGCAAGATTATCGGTTTTGAATTCAAAAAATACCGAGCCCATTCCTTCAGGGTTATTTTCAATTACGAAATTGATGCCGTCCTTATCAAGGTAAGCGTCATTTCCGCGTTCCTCAACAAAATCCATTCCTAAAACGCGTTTGTAAAAATCAACTGCTTTGGCGTGATCGCCAACCTGTATTGCAACATATGGTGAAAATTCGAACTTCATTTGCCTGCCTCCTGCAATAATATCCAGCGGAAACCCCTTCAGGCTTCCATTGGTTGTAAATATTAGTTATTTATTTCTTAAATTTACAGAATAATTTTCAAAAATAATACGTACCATATGAAATTAAGGATTAGTTTATTTGTTTTATTTCTTCTTATATTTAGCGGTTTAACAGCTTCACAGGATGAATTTTTACTCCAGGAAGGTACAGTTGTTGTACCGGTTGATGGCGAGCGCGCAAAAGAACTGCTTACTGCGGAGGATGATTACACAGCTATACTAAGCAGGTTTGATCTTATGAGCAAAACAGGCTCCAAAAATGATTCCGTAACTCTTTCAGATTACTTCAACAAAGCAGTTAAGACAATTAAACCGTGGACCGAAGATGATAAAAAGGGATTAAAGAAAGTAGTTGAATCAGTAAATAAGAAGATAAAAGAACTGGGCTTAAAACTTAAAATGCCGGCAAGGATTGAGGTCATTAGCTCTGATATGACAAATGAAGGCGGTGCCAACGGTTATACCCGCGGAAATTACATTGTTTTAAGAAATGATATGGTAGAAGGAACATCCGGCAGTTATGAAAATACATTTATTCATGAGCTGTTCCATATTATATCGAGGTATGATCCCGGTATGAGCGCAAAGGTCTATAATATAATCGGTTTCAAAAAGTGCAATGAAGTTGCGTACCCGCCGGAAATTGCGGACCTGCGGATATCGAATCCCGATGCGCCGTTTAACAATTTTTACATTACTGTAAAATATAACGATAAGCCTGTTGATGTGATGCTCATATTATTTTCCGGCAGGCAATATTCCGGCGGAAGTTTCTTCGGATATATCCAGATAGGTTTAATGGCGGTAGAAGGGGATGAGAGTAACAAAAAAGTGGTTTACCGTGATAGCAAACCACTTATTCTTAAATTCAAAGAAGTGAAAGATTTCTACGAGCAGACCGGCAGAAATACCGATTACAATTTCCATGCTGAAGAGCTCTCAGCAGATCATTTTGTAATGCTGGTGAACCAGCAGCAGGGCTTGCCAAACCCTGAGATAATTGATGCGATGAAATCTGTTATGAAATGAACCTAAAAATTGTATGAAATGCCCGTATTAAAAATAGTATTTTTTATCATTCCAGGGGAAATATGACTATCAAGTACCGATGCTGATATATCAAAGTTTTTGGCTTTATATGTAAAACCTGCAGTAATAAAGTACTGAGTGAATTCACCTTTGGCAATTGAAAAACTTATATTCGGATCATCAAAATTCCGGTTATCAAAAAATGTAAAAAATCCGAACCTGAGGCTTGTCATTTTGTTCGTCATATACTCGATTCCCAGATTTACATCATGTTTATCTTTATACCCCTGTATTTTTGACATCTGCATAAAATTATAATCAGCTGATAGCCTTAGTTTGTCTTTCATAAACCTGTATTCAAAACCTCCCGCAATGATCATAGGATATTTAGAAACATTAACAAATCGCGGTGTAACAAAGATTTCTTCATCATAGTCAATTTCTCTTTTTACCCCGGGAGTAAACGTAACACCAAATGATAAATCTTTTACAGGATCATACTTAATCCCAAATTGCGCATTAATGTTCCAAAGATCAGTCTTAACTGTACTGTTGCCGTTTGGGTCAATAAGTGTTGTTACTCCGTTGTATTCAACTGTGCGGAGCTTAATATCCGCAATTAAACCAAAACGAAGGTTGTTCACTTTGTATGTCACCGGAATACCAAAAGAGTGAATACGAAAATCATTGTAAATTTCACCGCCATCGGCTGTTTCAAATCCATTGGTATAAACCCGTTTCATGCTGCCCGGATTGCTGTAAACAAATCCTGTCTGAAATTTGTCGCTTATCCGGTATCCAAATCCCAAATATACCGCCGGAAAGATATGTTTCAGATCATATGAAATGCCGGAGCTGAATATTGGGATTGTGATACTAAGCGGGACCTTATAGCTATATTGAAAATTCAGCTGAAACCTGCTTTTCAGATCAATTGCTGCAGGATTGAGGTATGCTGCGGAAATATCGTTATCACCGGCAATTCCAGTATTTCCTTTGCCATCATTTTTACCGTTCAGGTAATTCAGTTTATAAAAGTCCTCAACAGGAGAAAAATTCTGGTCATCAATTTCAATTGTCTGGGAAAACGATAATACTTGTGTAAAGATAAAAAGAAATATTAATGCTTTCATATGATCTAGAAATTATAATTAATTCCTCCGTTTATAATAGTGATCTTTACATCACCGGAAGAAATATGGCTATCCATAATTGCAAGAGAAATCTTAATTTTCTTTGTCATGTAACTTGCGCCTGCAGTCAGAAAATACTGGTTTAGATCTGTTACAACTCCGCTGATAGATTGAGTATTTTTCCTGGGGTCAGGCTGGTTAAAAAATCCTGTCCTTACCTGCCATTGTTTATTTACTGTATACTCAACTCCTGCATGGACCTGGTTAAAGTCTTTTAACTCAGACCCATTTATATTGGCAGAAGAGGATTTGGTATAGTTATAGTCGGCAGCGAATTTTAATCTGTTTTTCATCAGGTTTATAACAAATCCTGCTCCTAATTCCATAGGTAACAGTACTTTTTCTGTTTGGGTATTTATATTACCTTCAGTAGTATGATCAGCTTCTCCGTTTAACTGAGGTTTGAAGGTTACTCCAATTGAGAATTCTTTAACAGGGGAAATGATCATTCCTGCATGAATACTGAATTTATCAAAGCTGGAAGTCAGTTCTCCATCCAGCGCATATTTAAAATACCTTCTGTTCATATTGTAGTTTAAGCCGATCCCAAGATTCAGGATCTTATAACTGAATACCAGCGGAATAGTAAATTTATGATGTACGTACTTGTCGTAAGAATCAGTTCTGCCAAGTTCTTCACCTAATTCATTGGTGATGATAAGATTCGGTGAATATTGATTCATACTCCTTGGATTATTGTACAGTAAACCAACCTGGAACATTTTATTTATCCTGTAACCAAAACCTGCAGAACCGGAATAAATGTAATGTTTTAAGTAAAGGTCGTCTATACCGTATTTTTCACCCCACTGCTGCGTTGTTTTGAAATTATATTGTACGGCTGCCTGGTATTTACCGGGAATGTTCACTGAGGCAGGATTTATATTTGATGATGTGAGATCACCAAAATTACCAATTCCGGCAAAACCCATTCCGCCGGAAACTGCATCAGTATAATTATTGGAATAAAAATACCAATAAGGATTTATCATAACATCATATGGCTGTGAAAAAAGTGTGAAAGAGAATAAGAAAGCGGCGAAAGCAATGCTCAATGTTTTCATTTTGCTCAAGGTTAAGTTTATAAATTCATGATTTTGTTTCAATGCAATATACTAAACTAACAATTTTAAGTAAACCATAAAATGATTTACATCATAAAAAAAACAGGGTTTTTAGCCCTGTTTTTAATAATTTTAAACTCTGCAATTTATTTTTTCCTTTTATCAATTACCATTACTGCTAACATAAGCACTACAAAAAATAATATTGCAGAAAGAAATCCGATACTGATCTTCGAGGGTCCCGCTGATGAGCCTTTGCTGCTGCCATCAACTTTAATTATTCCTTTCATGTATGGATGGGGAGTACACATGTATTTATACTCTGCTTCTTCAGTGAATTCGAAGGTGAATTTTTCAGTGTGCGCAAGTAAATTTGATGAAAAAGGTTGAGTGATACCCTCATATGATACAACATTGTGAATACCCCCGAATTCTCCATCCATGTATGTAAATACATCTTCGTTAACCCAGGTTACTTTTGTTCCGGGGGCAACATGCAGTACTTTAGGACTGAACGAATTACCGATAATTTTAACAGTTACTTCCTTTGTCTCACTTCCGTAAACCACAGGCGGGTCAACATCTGCGCTTCCGGGTTCAAATGGCGAGACCACTCTTGTAACTTTGCTTTTAATATCCTTGAATTCAGCTTCTGAATATTTGGGACCATCGCTCATTATGGTAACAGGAGTCTGCGCGCTATCATCGCAAACCAATAGACCGATTGCGCCCCTGTCGGCAGAACCCACAGCATGAGTAAGCATTGTATAATAACCCTCATCAGGCGGCATTCGGAACTCTATGACCCAGGAATCAGAAGGTCCGGCATTCACTGACTGACCGTTAGGCAATATCGCATCCGGGTTTCCCTGCCAGTAAACATAATCCCATATAATACCAACAATATGAAATGTGGAAAACAGGTTAGGACCTGCATTCAAAAAATATATTCTGATATAATCTCCCGGTTTTGCTTTGATCGGATTTTTAACATATCTGAATAGCTCTCCGTTAAACATTGTATAGATGGGCTGTGAGTTTATTGCATCCTTACCGCTTGAATAAAGTTCATGCTGAAGCAAATAGATCTCAACATCAGGTTTTTTGTTCAGTACCTGTTCAAGCTTGTATTGTTTTTTGGGTTTTACTACTATCATACCATACTGCCCGAAAATGATATGCATAGGAATTGCATGTCCGCCCGGAGCGCAATGATACATATATACACCCGGCACAGTAGCTTTAAACAGAACAGTCCTGGTTTCACCGGCTGGTATTTTACCGAGGTATTTGGATGTTTGAGTATAGGCGGCATGTACTGATGCACCGTGCGGAATATTTCCTTTGTTTACTACTGTAAATTCTACTATATCTCCTTCATCAACAATTATAGTCGGTCCGGGAATACCGCCGTTTGTAACAAATCCGTTGAACATCACACCATTGCCAATATATACTTCACCCTGTGAAAGCTCAATTGTTACTTTCTTATCAGGTGTTGTATTCTGAGGAACATAACTTGTTGGAGGGATCGAAAGACCGTTATCACGGTTAATGATTTCAATGAACTCGGTTTTGGTATTTTCTTTCTGTACGGGTGTCGTTTTAATTCTATCAGTAACTTCAGTATTAATTAAGCTATTGCTGTTTGTATTGAAGGAAGATAACTGGTTGTTTATAGCTGTAAGCAGTTCCTTCCCGATCAATGTATTTGATCTGGAACCGGTCAGTTCATTGTAAAAATTAGTATTACAGTATGGACAGGAATTCAGTTTGGCAAGTGATAACAACAGAATAGTGAAAACTATTAATAGTTTTTTCATAACTTTGCGTATTTGAGTTATTGAATGCTATAAAATAGCGATATAAATCATAAAAAAAAGTGATTTATGACAATATCATTTGGATTTGCTCTGTTTATAAAATAAGAATCAAAATATAGTTTATTCTATTTTTTGTAACTTATCTTCCTTGGTACCGTAAACTGTCTAATTCCATCAATTGAGCCGATATATCCGTAACCGCTCTGTTTTATCCCGACCCACGGTGTGCCGCTTACTGCGCCGATACCCTGGTTTACGCCTATCATTCCTGATTCAATTTTACGCGCAATATTCAAACCCTTTTTCTTATTCTTAGTCCATACAGTCGCGCCAAGTCCAAAAGGTGAATCATTAGCCAGCTTTACAGCTTCATCTTCCGTCTTTACTTTCTGTATGGCAACAACTGGTCCGAATGTTTCTTCATTCATTATCCTGTGTTTATGAGAAAGATTTGTCAGCAGAGTAGGCTCCATAAAATATCCTTTATTGTTCTTTGGAATGCCGCCGCCTGTAATAAGTCTGGCGCCTTTTTTAACCGCATCTTTAACCTGTGAAAGCACATTATCCCTCTGGCGTTTGCTTACCAGCGGACCCATATGTACACTTTCATCATAACCGCTGCCATACTTAAAGTTCTTTACACCATTTGCAACAAGAGTTGTGAACTTATCCGCGGCTTTTTCCTGCACATAAATTCTTTCTACCGAGACGCATACCTGGCCGGTATTCCTTAACGAACCATTTACTGCAAAGTTCGCAGCCTTTTCAAGGTCAGCGTCATTCAGTACAATCATGGGATCCTTGCCGCCAAGCTCAAGTACAATTCGTTTCAGTTTATCGCCGGCAGCTTTCATTATAATTTTACCAACAGCCTGTGAGCCGACAAAGGCTATCATATCAATGTTGCTGTGGATCAGGTAACTGCCGACTTCATCAGCGCCCTGTACCAGATTAATGACACCTGGCGGAAGATGTTTATTAAAAATATCGTAAATGGCTTTGCCTGTTAACGGCACCATTTCAGATGGTTTGAATATTACAGTGTTACCAGCAATCAGAGCAGGGGAGAGCAGTGATTCAGGCATACTTACCGGGAAGTTCCACGGTGTAATAATAGCACAAACGCCAATCGGCGTGCGGTGAAGTTCCGTAACAAGGTTTTCTTCCTTCAGGTTTTCAACCGCCAGAGCGGTTTTTGCCTGCTCAATGGTTTCCCTGATACCGTATGCAACAGCATGTGTTTCACCAACTGCAGATTTGTACAATTTGCCCATTTCATCGGTGATAATCCTGCCAATTTTTTCTTTTTGTTTTACAAAGTCCTTAGCGCATGCTTCAAGCATTTTGCTTCTTTGCGCAAGCGATAAAGCTGCCCATTTCTTTTGAGCTTTCCTGGCTTTATCAACCGCACGGTCAATATCCTTTTCAGTTGAGCACTTTATCTTCGCAAAAACTTTGCCTGTGGCTGGATTTATATCGTTGATGTATTTTAATTTCATTTATTTTTATTCCCGTGGAAGCGGGAATCTCTATATTTAATTTATAAAATCACTTTATTTATATCGTTACTGTAAAATCTAAGCGTTTTTATTGATCTTTAGATGCTTTATCGTGAATAAGGCCGATTAAGCTTTTTGATAATTTTTGTATTATCCAATTATAAGTTTCAATTTTAATACAAACTCTACTTTTCTATGGAACTTTCCTTTTCAGCTGTAATTTCTTCCTGCGGCAGCCCCAATATTACTCTAGCACGGTTCAGAGCATCATCAATATTGCCGCGGATGTTTATTTCACCGATCTTATCGAGAAGTCCTGAGCGTTCACATGCAAACATCGGCTGCGCGTGCAGCCCTGAAAGTATCAGTATTGTTGATCTCTTTTTACAATCATAATAAAAATCTTCCAGTGTTGCAATGCCTGTGGAATCAATTGCCGGAACTTTCCGCAGCCTTAATATCAGCACATCTGTGGTTTTACCAACAAACCTCATAGCGTCCTTAAACTTGCTTGCCGCACCAAAGAAGAACGGACCGTCAATTTCGAAAATGAGAACTCCCTTAGGTATATTCTTACCCTGGATCGAGTTAGCGCCGCTATCCTCAGATTCAAGACCTTCGTCAAACTCACGGCTGATCACCCCGATATTGGTTACTTCAGCCATTCGCCGCATGAACAACATTGCCGAGAGCACTATACCAACTTCAATAGCTACTGTAAGATCAAAAATAACCGTCAGCAGGAATGTTGTGATAAGTACAATTACATCACTCCTTGGCATTTTAAGCTGGGCTTTAAACTCACGCCACTCGCTCATATTATATGCTACTACCATAAGTATTGATGCCAGCACACACATTGGTATCATACCCGCATATTGACCGAAGAACAGCAAAATAAGCAGTAATACTACTGAATGCGTGATTCCCGCAACAGGAGTTTTACCGCCATTGCGTATGTTTGTGACTGTTCTTGCAATTGCTCCCGTGGCAGGGATTCCTCCGAAAAATGGGGCTACAATATTCGCCGCACCGTTGGCAACAAGCTCCATGTTAGACCTGTGTTTGCCGCCTATCATACCATCAGCTACTACTGCCGAAAGAAGCGACTCAACTGCACCAAGCATGGCAATTGTGAAAGCCGGGCCGGCAAGATTGTATATAATATCAAAGGATATTTCAGGCATTCTGATCGAGGGAATTGAACTTGTTAACTGTCCAAACCTCGTCGAAATGGTATCAACCTCTAATCCGAATATAGATACTATCGCAGTTCCTAAAATTAAAGCAATGAAAGTTGAAGGTATTTTCTGAAGATATTTTCCGAGAAAGATAATGGTAAAAAGCGATATAGCTGAAACGATTATCGTATCAATATTAAAGGCAGTTATGTTGTTAACGTAAACCGGAATTTTCGCCAAAAATTCTGATGGAAGATTGGGAATGTTAAGTCCAAGAAGATCCTTGATCTGAGTTGTAAAAATGATCAGCGCTATTCCTGAAGTAAAGCCTGTAATTATGGGAAGGGGAATGAACTTAATAAGTGTGCCAAGCTTCATAAAGCCCATGAGCACAAGCATTATTCCAGCCATAATGGTGGCTATCATGAGCCCATCCATGCCATATTTCTGGACTATTCCGTATACAATAACAATAAATGCACCGGTTGGACCGCCGATCTGTACACGGCTGCCGCCAAGGGTTGATATTATGAATCCTGCAATAACTGCCGTTATGAGCCCGTTATTAGGTGAAACTCCTGATGCTATACCGAAAGCAATTGCCAGCGGTAATGCCACAATGCCAACTATAATTCCTGAAGAAACATCGCTGTAAAATAGTGTTTTGTTGTAAGTCTTGAGGGTAGTAACCAGTTTTGGTAATAACATTATTGTATTTATCTTGCTGCGCAGCGGTTCGGACCGATTTCAAGGTCTTCTGCGTAATCCAGGGGTATCATTACCCCGGCTTTATTGAATTTCTTAATTGTTTCGTAATTTGGGGGAGTTACGGGAATATTTGATGTAATGTAGTCTATGAATTCCTGCTTATCCGTCATATTCAGCGGTTTTGAAGAAGCCTTAAGTTCACCTAATGATAGCATAACCGGTCTTATTTCAGTTTTTGTGAAGTGTGACGGGAATATCTTAACATTATCATTTAATCGTTTCATTACAGATTGCAATGTATCAAACAGGATAGCTGCACCCTTTGTGGTTTCTTCCTTTGTGCGTGCAAGATCAGGTCTGCCGGGTGATTCCAGCAGCAGCAGGTCACCGCATAACAATGCCTCGTTGTTTACAAGGAATGAAACGCTTCCATCGGTATGTCCCGGAGTACTTATAACTTCAAGCTTAGTATTTCCAACAGTAAATGCCGGCATATCTTTTAAAGACTTAAACTGAAATACCTTATCTACTTCTATTTCGTTAACATAATAATCCATGTTTAATTTTCTTGCAAGCTCCATGCCGCCTGAAAAATGATCGGCATGAGCATGAGTATCAATAATGAATTTCAGCTTAAGTCCGTTTGCCCTGATGTAATCTTCATACTCATCTATGAAAATTGCCGGTTCTATCAACGCAGTTTGCTGCGTTTTTTTGTCAATAAGCAGGTATGAAAGGCAGCCTTTGCCAATTCTGACAAACTGTATGACTGTGAATTCCGTAAAATCGAGCTTGTAAATATCAAAATTCTCATTCCATCCTTTCATGCCTTTTTCCAGGCTAACGGAATTGTAACCCATTTCCCTCAAAATGGATGCCGCAACCTGTGAATTCAGACCCTTGGCACAAATAGTAATTATCATTTTATCCAGCGGAAGTGCAGCAAGCATTTCTTTAATACCAATGAAATTTCCGTCAGAAATAAGGTCATTTACAGGGATATTTATGCTGCCTTTGATATTCCAGTCCTTAAACTCATCTTCTCTTCTGATATCAAGCAATACATAGCCGTTTTCAGCGGAGCTTATGTGATCTTTTACTTCCTTTGGCGAAATTAACAGGTTATCCATTTAAAAACTGATCTTTATTAAAAATTGTAATATATTTAAGCGAAATTAACGGTTATTTACCATAAATAAAATACAATTACTGTTGCAGTTAGCTGCCCTGTTCAAAATTGAGTGGTATGCCCGGTAGTTCCTTTACAAAAGATCTTATTGAGTTATAAATCCTTAGTTTATATATTATATTTGTAGTACCTAAGGAGGTTTTTATGAAAAAAATTGTTTTTCTACTGCTGATTGCCGCTCTTTCCGGAAATTTTATTAAATCGTTTTCGCTTACTTTAGATTCTAATGTATTCAAGTTTTATCCGCTGAAGGTCGGAAACAGGTGGACCTGGCAGGGTTTTGCTTACCCGATTATGCCTCCGCTTAATGTAAGTCAGAAAATAATTTCTACCAGAATAATTAACAATCATCTTTATTACTTTTCGAAACTTGATCACTTTCAAAATAACGGTTCGATACAAAATACAACTTATAGTTACTGCCGTATTGATTCGTTAACGGGTAATCTGTATAATTATGACACGGTAACTCACACAGATTGTTTATTGGATAGTCTGAATATCAGGAAAAATGATTCAGCTTATTCATGCGGAGGAAGATGGTACAAATGCGATGATACTGCTAATTATAATATTTTCAGCCTGAACATTAAAAGTAAAACGTTTTACTGGACAAATTATTTTGAAGGCGGGGAGCGCCAAAGACTGGCATTAGGAATCGGCAGAGTTCGTACGGACCAATACGGTGCACAGTTCTCATTGGGGCATACGCTGAAGGGATGTTTTATTGATGGTATTTTATATGGCGATACCAGCTTAGTTGGTATAAATCAAATATCCACAGAAATTCCATCTGAATTTAAGCTTTATCAAAATTATCCTAATCCATTTAATCCT